>JBIIHN010000222.1:0-3976 GCA_044235745.1 Bacteroidia bacterium | reverse complement strand
GGAGTTTTCCGGGGATTTAAATTTTATAGGATATGTTTCATGTATATGCAATTTACTCACCAAAGGCCAATAAGATTTATGTTGGGCAAACTTCGGATGGAGTATTCAATACACATTCACCTCCGGCTCAATATTCACTCCGAACTTTTCCAAAACCGAAGCTTTGATATCAAGTGCCAGCTGCCATATTTCCTTACCGGTGGCGCCTCCGTAATTAACCAGTACCAGCGCCTGATCTTTGTGTGAACCGGTGTGCCCCACTACCCTGCCCTTCCATCCACATTGCTCAATGAGCCATCCCGCAGCCAGCTTCACCCTGCCCGGTGATGTCGGATATCCAACAACGTTAGGATACGCTGCTTTTAACGCAGAAAAAACCTGTTCATCCACCTCCGGGTTTTTAAAGAAACTGCCGGCATTTCCCAACAGCGTTGGGTCGGGTAATTTGCTGCGGCGGATATTGATCACCGCATTACTGACATCGCGGATACCGGGCTCCTGCACGCCCATGCGTTGGAGCTCTGTCGATATGGCCCCATATGAAGTGTTTAACTGCGCCGACTTGCTGAGTTTAAAGGTGACCGAGATGATGAAGAATTTATTTCGCAACTCCCGCTTGAAAACACTCTCACGATATCCGAATCTGCACGCTGCATTGCTGAAGGTATGTACCGTAAGATCATCTAGCTTCATCGCTTCAAGTTCGTAAAACACATCTTTCAGCTCCACGCCATACGCACCAATATTCTGCATTGGTCCGGCACCTACACTCCCCGGAATCAAGCTCAGATTTTCAATCCCCCCCCAGCCTCTTTCAATACACCACATCACCAGCTCATGCCATACTACTCCGGCACCGGCCTTTACCCAAACAGCAGCTTCGTCTTCACGTACGATTCCGATCCCACCAATACGGTTAAGCATCACCACCCCTTGAACATCCTTCGTAAAAAGAACATTACTGCCTCCGCCAAGAATCAATAATTCCTGCTCACGCCAAAACGGTTCATTCAGGAGTGTCTGTATCTCCTCCACACTTGCAACTTCGGTGAAATTTTCAGCCTTCACATCCAGGCCAAATGTATTGAATGGTTTTAGTGAGATATGCTGTCTGACTGTGATCATACACAACGAAGATAGTATCAATAAAAAGAAAGAAAACGAAAACGAACTGAATTCATCAACAGTTTTAGTAACCGTATTTATCCTTCCAGCGTTCTTTCAGGAACCGGCGAAGTTCATTTTCACGGGCATTGGCACCGGGCTCATAAAACTTCTGTCCTTTCAGACGATCCGGAAGGTATTCCTGCTCCGCAAAATTATTCTCAAAATCATGCGCGTACTGATAACCTTTTCCATAGTCGAGATCCCGCATCAGGCCGGTTGGCGCGTTTCGCAAATGCAAAGGCACCGGAGCATCACCATAATCCTTAACTGCCTTTTGAGCCTTCTTTAAACTCATATAACTGGCATTGCTCTTTGGTGAAGAAGCCAGGTAGGTGGCAGCCTGCGCCAGATTGATCGAACACTCCGGATAACCAATCACCTCTACTGCATTAAAAACTGCCATGGCCATCAACAATGCATTGGGGTTGGCATGGCCAATATCTTCCGAAGCAAGAATCACCATTCGTCGGGCGATGAACTTCGGATCTTCTCCTCCATCGAGCATCCGGACCAACCAATAAACGGCCGCATTCGGATCACTTCCCCTGATGGACTTGATAAAAGCAGAGATAATATCATAATGCTGTTCTCCACCCTTATCGTAGGCGGCAATTCTTTGCTGGGCGATGCGCATCACCCTTTCATCAGTGATCACAACAGGGTTATCGTCGGAAAAATTGACAACCAATTCGAGGAGATTGAGCAACTTTCTTCCGTCACCACCGGCAAGTCCGTAGAGCGCTGTTTTTTCCTGCAGCGTGACCTGTCGCTGTGAAAGCTGTGCATCCTTCTGAAGAGCCCGTTCAACCAACAAATCCATCTCCTCTTCGCGAAGGGTTTCAAGAATATAAACCTGACAACGTGATAACAAGGGCCGGATGACTTCGAAGGAAGGATTTTCCGTCGTTGCGCCGATCAGCAGAATAATGCCCTGCTCAACCGCGGCGAGTAACGAATCCTGCTGGGATTTATTAAATCTGTGTATCTCATCGATGAACAAAACGGCCTTGCCGGCCTCCTTTGCCTGTGCAATTACCTCTCTTACATCCTTAACGCCGGCACTGATGGCACTGAGCGTAAACATGGGCAACCCAATGGCGGCAGCGAGAATGCCGGCCAGTGTGGTTTTACCGGTTCCGGGAGGACCCCAAAAGATGATAGAGGGCATGTGACCACCTTCCACCAGTTTCCGCAACACACCATCCTTTCCGGCGAGATGTGTTTGTCCGACTACATCATCCAATGTCTGAGGACGTAATCGTTCAGCCAGCGGAATAGCGGTATTACTCATGGAAGGGATGCGTCTTTTCGGATATTGGTCACCGTTATTTCGATACGGTTGTTGACCTCGTGCTCTTCTTCAATACACAACAAACCATTCACACACTTATTGAGCAATTTCGTTTCACCGTAACCTTTCGCCTTCAACCGGGAAGATGAAATTCCCTGCGAAACCAGATAATTCATCACCCAATCTGCACGCTGTTGCGTAAGCAGGATGTTATCTGCATCTGCGCCGCGGGAGTCGGTGAACGAACCAATTTCCACCTCCATGCGCGGGTTATCTTTCAGCAAGATAGTGAGCCGGGTCAGGGCCTCGGCGGAAGTTTGCTTCAGCTGAAAATCTTTCTTCTTAAACGAAATGCCCTGCCAGACGAAGGGGCGGTCGACCTGTATTTTCCGCAAAGGAATTTCCTCTGTCATCACTTCTGAAATCTTACGCCCTACGGTACTTACTTCGGCGTTCATCACATAATACTCCTGATGATCACAGCGAAGCTTATAGGCAAAGCCCGGTTGCAGATCGATGGTTACTTTACCATTGGCTGATGTTGTATACGTCTGCTCCCGTTTACCATCCCTGCTTACCATTACCCTGGCATTTCCAACCGGAAACTTACTCTGCATATCCTGCACCAGCACTTCCAATGAAAGCCGGGGAGGGTGCTTTATAAAACTATACAACTTATCGCTGCTCGAATTACGGGAAGAAGAAAAGTAACCATTGATCCCTGTGGAGTCACAAATCAAACTGAAATCATCAGCGGAAGAATTCAGGGGATATCCAAGATTTTCCGGTTGAGTCCACGCTCCGGCTTCCAGGCGCGACTCGAAGATATCCAGTCCACCGACTCCCATATGACCATCAGAAGCAAAGTACAACACAGAATCATTCATTAAAAAGGGAAACATCTCATTTCCTTCTGAATTCACCAACGGTCCAAGATTAACCGGATTACTCCATTGTTCGCCACCCTCCCATCTCACGAGATACAAATCACTGCCTCCATATCCCCAGGGCATATCAGAGGCGAAGATCATCGTAGTACCGGTGCTGTTTATTGCTGGATGTCCGACAGAGTACTCATCACTACTGAAATACATGGGCCCTTTGGTCTTCCACTCACCATTATCCTGATCGGCCCTGTAAATTTTAAGCACATTTACGTTTCTGCTGTTCTTCTCCGCACGGTTACTCATGTAGTTATTGCGTGTAAAATACATGGTGTTAAAATTGTTGGAAAACACGACCGGACCTTCATTAAACTTTCCGTTCACATCGCCTCTCAGGGGTTCTATTTCCATCCAGTTTCCGCGGTCAGTCTTCTTCACATAAAAAAGATCAAGATAACGCCGGCCGGTGCCGTCAGAAATGGTTTTGCTCAATCCCCGGTCTTCCCGATCACTCAGGAACACCAGTCCACTCCTGTAATATGCAGGAGCAAAATAATTCTCCCTCGGTGTATTGATTTTTAAGGGAGCTACTGTATACAGGCTTGTATCTGCAAAAAAGAGATAAAGGCTGTCG
>JBIIHN010000221.1:0-3996 GCA_044235745.1 Bacteroidia bacterium | reverse complement strand
TCTTCTTCGCTTGCAGAATGGTTAAGGCTTCGGGCGTGATTTCGGGGGCCAGCAGTACCTCGAAAAATAAACTGTTCATGGCTTCGGCTACCGGAGTATCGATGGGCGCATTGGTGGCGATAATCCCTCCGAAAGCGGATACCGGATCTCCGGCTAATGCTTTTTCCCAGGCTTGCAGGATACTCGTGTCGGAGGCGAGTCCGCAGGCGTTGTTGTGCTTGATAATTGCTACTGTGGGTAGTTCAAACTCCTTGATAAGTCCGATGGCCGCGTCTACATCCAGCAGATTGTTATAGCTGAGTTCTTTGCCATGAACCTGTGTGAAGATGGCCTCCAGATCGCCGTGGTAGGCCGCTTTCTGGTGCGGGTTTTCTCCGTAACGTAATGTGCGGGAGGGTGTTCCGTTTGAGATTTGGAGTATCCCCTCCGGGAGATGGCCATGGGTAAACCAATGATTTATGGCGGTGTCATATCCGCTGCTCACGGCAAAAGCCCTGGTGGCCAGACTACGACGTTGATCGAGCGTGGTTTGTCCATTTTGGTTTTCGATGACGTCAATTAGGGTTTTGTAGTCGTTGACCGAGGGAATGATTACCACATCCTGAAAGTTTTTCGCCGCTCCACGTATCAAACTGATACCGCCGATATCTATCTTTTCAATGATCGCTTCCGCTGTTCCTCCGCCGCGTACTGTGTCTTCAAAAGGATACAGATCTACCACAACAAGATCAATAAAAGGCAATGTATGTTGTGCCATTTCCTGCTGATGAACCTCATCTGCTCTTTTGGCAAGAATACCCCCAAATACAGCAGGATGAAGGGTCTTTACGCGTCCGCCAAGAATGGAAGGGTAGCCGGTAATGTCTTCTACCGGAGTAACAGGGATGTTTCGTTCGCGGATAAAATCATAGGTGCCACCGGTCGCATATAGCTGAACACCAAGGCGATGTAGTCCGTCGACAATTCGGTCGAGGCCGTCTTTGTGGTATACAGATAATAATGCGGAGCGGATGGGTAAGGTGGTCATGGGTTGGTTTTTGAAGGCGCAAAGGTAGGGGGTAATTAAGAATGCAGAATGGCGAATTCAGAATTTCCCGGCATTATCACAATGAAATCAGGCTTACGGCACCAAAACAGCAGTTGATTCTACAGTTTTTTCTTTTCTATTTCAGAGGTCAGTTTTCCGGCAAGTCAGATTATTCTCAGCTCACCGCCTGACCTGCGTCATCAGGGAAATATCACTATTCCATGATCTTCGCTTATTCATATAAAGTCATCTTCTTATGCCTATCTACCGTCAAATGGGCCATATCCCGCCCAAACGTCATATTGTTTATCGTCAGTCCAATGGTGCGTTATACCATGAAGAGTTATTCGGTACCGAAGGGTTTTCGGGTATGTCATCGCTCGTGTATCATCTGTATCCTCCAACCATGGTGAAAGAGCGCGGAGAGCCGTATTCTGTTCGTCCGGCCATCGCCATTGAGGACAATCTGCAGGCCCGCTCATATCTTGGGTTTGACTTGCCGGCGAAGGATGATTATCTGGAAAGCCGGAGTGTTCTGTTTTTGAATGATGATTTGACCATCGGGCTTGCGGCACCACGTAAGAGTATGGAAGATTATTTCTTTAAGAATGCCGATGCGGATGAGTTGATCTTCGTTCACCGTGGCTCCGGAACCTTACGTACAATGTACGGCTCGGTTGATTTTGGCTATGGCGATTATCTCGTTATTCCCCGCGGAACCATCTATCAGATGGTGTTTGATACTTCTGATAATCGCTTGCAGATAACAGAGTCATTCAGTCCGATCATAACGCCACCGCGTTACCGCAATGAATACGGACAGTTCCTTGAGCATTCTCCCTTCTGCGAACGCGATTTCCGCCTGCCTCAAAACCTCGAAACCATCGACCAGACCGGCGATTTTCTGGTGAAGATTAAAAAGCGCGGACTCATTTATCCCTATGTGTACAATAATCATCCTTTTGATGTTGTCGGCTGGGACGGTTGTTCGTATCCGTACGCCATGTCGATCTTCAACTTTGAGCCCATCACCGGACGGATCCACATGCCACCTCCCATTCATCAGCATTTTCAGGGACGCAATTTTGTGATCTGTTCGTTTGTACCTCGGTTATACGATTATCATCCGCAGGCGATTCCGGCACCCTATCACCACAGTAATATCGACAGTGATGAGTTGCTCTACTACGTAGATGGCGACTTCATGAGCCGTAATGATATACGGCAGGGACAGTTTACCTTGCATCCCGGTGGCATCCCGCATGGACCACACCCGGGTGCCATTGAGCGCAGTATCGGCAAAAAGGAAACCAACGAACTCGCCGTCATGATTGATCCTTTTAATCCGGTAAAAATTACGCAGGAAGCTATCAACCTTGAAATCGGCGATTATTATCACTCCTGGATGCATAAAAATGGTGTGGCGGTGTAAGCAGCAAACCTGCTGCCGGGAAGTTGCAAGAATGGAATGGGAGGGTCGGGACGCCCTTCCCATACAAACCTATAACCTACAAATGTATTTTGGGAATGTCGGGTCGCGACCCGCCCCTCCCAATAAAACTTACTCCGGCTGTTCCAGTGGGATCAAGCTGCAAGCTACAAGCTGCAATTGAAAGGTGATATTCAACCTGCAGCCTGCAGCCGGTAACCTGCAGCCGGTAACCTACAACCTACAACCTACAACTTATAACCTAATACCGATAATCTAAATAGAAATGGATAATTTAACAGAAGTAAAAAATTACCGTTACACCGGAGCGAAAATCTTCGAAAAGGCACAGGACTTCCTACCCATCAACGGTACTGATTATGTTGAACTCTATGTAGGCAATGCCAAGCAGGCCGCGCATTATTATAAAACGGCACTGGGTTTTCAGGAGCTCGCTTATGCCGGCCTTGAAACGGGCATGCGTGACAGAACCTCTTATGTTTTGCAGCAGGGTAAAATCCGTATCGTTTTAACTTCTCCGTTTGATCCGGATTCAGATATATCCCATCATATCCGCATGCACGGTGATGGAGTGAAAGCAATCGCTTTATGGGTAGATGATGCGTACGATGCTTTTGAACAAACCACTAAACGTGGTGCACAGCCGTATATTCAACCGGAAACTATAAAGGATGAATTCGGTGAGATCCGTCGCTCCGGTATTCATACCTACGGTGATACCGTGCATATTTTCGTTGAGCGTAAAAATTATAAAGGAATCTTCATGCCCGGTTTTGTGAAGTGGGAAACCGAATATCGTCCGGGTCAGGTGGGACTGAAGTATGTAGATCATATGGTGGGTAATGTGGAGCTGGGTGGAATGAACAAGTGGGCCTCTTTTTATAATGATGTGATGGGTTTTGCGAATCTCATTACGTTTGATGATAAGGATATCAGCACGGATTACACTGCCCTCATGAGTAAGGTAATGACGAATGGCAACGGCTACATCAAATTTCCGATCAACGAGCCGGCAGCAGGCAAGAAAAAATCACAGATTGAAGAGTACCTCGATTTTTACAAAGGTCCGGGATGCCAGCATATCGCAGTGGCAACGGATGACATTGTATTCACCGTTTCGGAAATGCGTCGCCGTGGGATTGAATTTCTCTACGTTCCGGGAACATACTACGATACAGTGCCGGATCGTGTTGGGGTAATAGAAGAAGACCTGGAAGAACTCCGTAAGTGGGGTATTATGGTTGACAGAGACGAAGACGGCTATCTGCTTCAGATCTTCACCAAACCCATCGAAGATCGTCCGACTCTCTTCCTGGAAATCATCCAGCGTAAAGGCGCGAAATCCTTCGGCAAGGGTAATTTCAAAGCCCTGTTCGAATCGATAGAAGCAGAGCAGGAGAAGCGGGGTACGTTGTAGTTTTGGCTGATTTTTAAATTTTGCCAATGTGAAAATTTTCTGATACTGTAAATTGGCCAACCGGACTTCTCATTAAAGCGCCAAGCCCCACAGGGCTGTCTA
>JBIIHN010000220.1:0-4006 GCA_044235745.1 Bacteroidia bacterium | reverse complement strand
CATCAAGACCATATAAACTCCCCGAACAACATTAGAAACGGCCAATTCGGCTTCTCCCACTTTTTCAATTAACAAAAAGAAGAAAAACCATGCGCCCATAGACAATAAATTCTGCATCACCAACGGAGCAGAGATTTTCAACAACAAACGAACGGGATCAAAGCTTAAATTACCGAACCTGAATAATCTGAACAACTTGATTTCACGATGATAAAATGAATAGATGACTGCATAAACTGCAGCAAGTGTCTCGGCAACTGCCGAAGCTAAACCCGCACCAACCAGACCCATTGGCTGAAAACCAAAATGACCAAATACAAATGCATAGTTTAATACAACATTGGAAATCATCATCAGGAAAGTTGTATAAGATATTATTCTGGTTGTGGAAATACCGGTATAAAATGACCGAAAGGCAATCAGCACACCCATAGGAATAAGTCCCCACCCACGTGCAAACAGATAATCATTAACCGCAATTGCAATTTGCGAATCATCAATGATCGCCGGCAAGAGATACGGGGTTGGAACATAAATGCAAAATGACATCAGTAATGCAACGCAGAGCATTAGCAGAAAACTATGATCGAAGGTATAACCAATCTGGTTTTTATCGCCTTCACCGGCCTTACGCGAGATGATAATCTGCCCACCGATACCGACAGCAGTAATCACCATCACTAAAAGAAAATAGTAGACACCGCCTAAAGCTGAAGCGGCAAGGGCTGTTTGACTGACTCTGGAAACGAAAGCAATATCGGTAAAATTAATAACCGTATTCGCCATGCTGCTCAGCATGATCGGCCAGGAAATTCTCCAAATTTCCTGATAAGAAACCGACACCTTCATTTAAGTGAAAGCTGAGTAATTATGAAAAATCCTGTTAAATGCATCTGTGGCTTACTCAGGATTAAATCTCATTTTGTAATGCGGGATATTGGCTTCCCAGAACAAATCACCTTCCGGTTTGAATCCTGCCCGTGAATATAGGTTCATAGCAGCCACCTGAGCATGCAAATAAATCGGCTTTTTGAAAGGGATCACATCTTCCAGTACTTTCTTCAGCAATAAAGTCCCATGACCTGATTTTCTGAATTCCGGTAAAACAGCAAATCTTTCCAGCTTAATACCATAATTGGTAAAGCGCCAGCGGGCTGTACCCGCCGGCGACTTTTCCACCAACAGCATATAATGCATGCTTTCGTCCTCATACTCATCGTATTCTTCTTCCCGGGAGACGTGCTGTTCGTCTACAAAGACCCGTTGACGGATATTAAAAACGATGGAGGCTTTTTCCTTATCGCTTGTTTTGAATTGAATAACTTCTGTCATTTGAACCTGATCATGAATCCGGTCCAAAATACGAAGATTCCATTAAAGTGAGATGATTACTTTTTCCTGCCAGATCTGGCCATTCACATCGGTTATCTTTAACAAATAGGTACCGGCAGTCAGTGATCCGGCAATTTCGAATCCGGTGTCGGCGCCATCAAAACCCATATGGTTAAGGTGTGTTACTAATTTGCCTGTAAGATCGTACAGCTCACCTGAAATCGCTTCAGTTAACCCATTTGACAAATTTACGCGCAACGTGCTTCCGGCTACCGGATTTGGGTAAACCCCCATCCTGACTTTGAAAACCTGCACCGCACGTATTTGAGAAAACTCAAACTGCCCGTCACGGTCAACCTGACGCAACCGATAATAATTAACACCAACTGAAGGATTCTGATCTGTAAAGAAATATTGTCTGAGCGTATTCGAAAATCCGGTTGCTTTAACTATTCCAATCGGGTGAAAGGACATTCCATCCGTACTGCGTTGCACCTCAAAATAATCAGCGTTATACTCTGTGGCTGTGGACCAATCAAGTTTTGTTTTTTCCTTGCTCACCAGAGCATTGAAGCTTAGAAACTCGACCGGAAGAGGGTTTACCCCTCCGACAGCATTTGCAAGCGTAAAAAACGTATTGAATCCGTTAAAATTTGAAGAAGTAATGCTGCCGGTTCCGGCGGATGTACCTGTACCTCCCAGATCTAACCAAGCCGAAGAACCATTATCTCTGGCCACTCGAAGATTATTCGGATCTGTCACAAAATCATCTGCCCCGTAACTCAGGGTAATTCTTGCGTTGGTGAGGTTCGCAACAGCTGTACGTGTTATGCTATAATTACGAACATCAGAAACCCAGCCTAACGATGGCGGCAAACTATATGACAAAGCTCGTGCAGAGGTATTAAACATTTCTGATGTATACGTTACGGTGGCAGCAGAAGAATGTAAAACTGCAAGTATCATCGGTCGGTATGCACCGTTTTTTCCGATCGGAAAATTAATTGTTTGTGAACTGGCACTGGCGACCTGTTGTTGCATTGGTCCATTCACATATGATACAGAAGATCCAATAGTCGAACTGCCGGTAGATAAACATACAATGGGTGCAGCCAGAGACGTATTCATAATTCCATTTGACATGGTCAGAAGATTACTGACATTGGTGGTCAAACCCAGATCGCAACCGGAAGAATTATTTATGGTGAGATTATAAAATGTTGTACTTACCGTACCATCAATCCGCTGAGCGGCACTTCCGCCCAAAATTACAGTCCCAGTACGTGGGGTAAAAGTTCCCGCATTATAAAAGGCTCTCACGCCATCATAGGTGCCTGTAATGGTCATCGATTTCGTATCGGAACCGGTACCAGATGCCGAACGATTATCAAATATCTTATTTAACTCAATGTATAAACTTTTAAACTGATAATTGGCTGTTGCATTCGCCATGGGGGCAAGTGTTATTGCACGTGCCACCAGACCGCTGATCCGGGTATCCGGCATAGTAGCCCCAGAATACGGATTAAACGTGAATACAGCACCATTTGCAGTACTCGAATTCCCAAAATAAAGCGTCCCCCCTGTTATGCTGATCAAACCAGCACTACCACAAAAGTCGAAATCAGCTACAGACGTGCCGCTGGTATTCGGCTTTTGAAGTGTGATAGTGCCTGCACTTAGAACAAATCTACTGCTTGCATTATTATTGATCTGAAAAAGATTGCCCGAAGTACCGGTAGATCCCGTATTCAGCAATACACTTCCTCCGGATTGACTGAAACGAAACGGCTCGGTACTACTTCCCGATCTATATGAAATACCACCATAAATATTTAAGCTACCAGATGACACGGTTACTCCCGGAATCTGGCTACCATCCTGATCATACCGCAAGCCTTGTAATCCTCTGGAAGCTCCGATTCTCAGAGTTCCGCCAGTAACATATAATTCGCCCTGCAGATACACATAATCATTACCGGGCGAAAGGTGGAGAGTACCTGTCCGGGATTCAAAGACAGCATCCGGCCCAACAGTGAGATTACCGCCAGACGGATTCACATTATAGGTACCACTGTTATTATGCACAAACGTACCATACGATACTACCAGATTGCGAATAGCCAGCTCAAATGCATTAGAGGTGGCCTCCAGTCGATAACTCTTGAGGGTGGATTTAAACAGAGTGACAGTATTCAGATCCCAGGAACCGGTTCCTGAAACAATGGAGTTTACCCTCGAGTTAAATGTCAGGTTGACAAAGTCATTGGCATCTACATACAAATCAATAGTGCCATTGTTAATCAGATTTCCGCTGACATAGCAATTGTGCATCCGGGATGAGTTGGATGAATAACCGAATGTCGCACCTGTATTAACAGTAAGATCGCCGGCTATTACCATAAGAAAGGTCAGGTAATTCGAATAGATCAGCGATCCCGAAGTGCCTTGCCCGACAGTAATACTGGCCGTAACACTATTAGCATTCATGGTAACATTGTGACCATCTCCAATAAATACTACATCACCTCGTTGAGGAAAGGTTCCTGTGTTTGTTGCATTTCCGTACCCTACTGTAGACCAGGTACCGGAGACACTCCAAAGGCCGCTTTGTCTTGAATAATACGTTCGACCAAAACTGTTACTGAAAACTGACAGTAACAGCATTAAGGCA
>JBIIHN010000219.1:0-4015 GCA_044235745.1 Bacteroidia bacterium | reverse complement strand
AAATAAAGGAGGTTGAACAATGATGTGGCCGGATTTTTCCGGAATGCATTTTCGTAACCCGGAAATGCTTTGGCTGTTGATATTGCTGCCCTTTATGTTATTTTATTTCTGGAAAGTTAAGCGATTTAAAAGACCCAGAATTCGTTTTAGTTCAAATGAAGCATTCAGGTATTATCGTCCAACTTTACGTCAGCGTCTTATAAATCTTCCGATCCTGCTGCGTGTGGCCTCCGTCGGGTTTATCATTATCGCGCTGGCCAGGCCTCAGTCATCTTCAAGGGCATCTAACGTGAAGACAGAAGGGATTTCCGTGATGATTGCATTGGATATTTCTTCCAGTATGTTGGCAGAGGATTTCAAGCCAAACCGAATTGAAGCAGCAAAAAAAGTGGCTATGGATTTTATTGATGGCCGCCCCAATGATCTGATAGGTATGGTTATTTTCAGCGGCGAGAGTTTTACGCAATGCCCGCTCACTTCTGACCATCAGGTATTGAAAGAACTGGTGAAGAGCGTCAAGCCCGGTCTTGTAAAAGATGGTACCGCTTTGGGAGATGGATTAGCAACAGCCATCGACCGCGTTCGGAATTCATCAACAAAAACAAAGGTGGTTGTTCTTATTACTGATGGGGTTAATAATTCCGGTTCAATAGCTCCGCTTACCGCAGGAGAAATCGGCAAGACGTTTGGCGTTAGAATTTATAGTATTGGTGTCGGTACACGTGGTATGGCACCATATCCTCAAAAAACAATTTTCGGTGTGCAGTATCAAAATGTACCGGTGCAGATTGATGATGAATTATTGACGAAAGTAGCGGAAGCTACGGATGGTCGTTATTATCGTGCGGTCAATAACAAACGGTTGGAAGCTATTTTTAATGAAATCGATAAACTGGAGAAATCAAAAATCGAAGTGACGGAGTTTAAAAGATATACGGAAGAGTATTTGCCTTTTGCATTGCTCGCTTTTATTCTTCTGGTTGTTGAAATGTTGTTACGTTATACCTGGTTAAGAAGCTTGCCTTGATATGTTCAAACTGGATCACCCAAATATGATATGGTTGTTTGCGCTGGTTCCGGTGCTGATGATCTTTTATTTCCTGATGAAACGTTGGAAAAAGCGGGCGTTGATTCAATTTGGTGATCCTGTGCTTGTGCGTAAGCTTTTTCCCGGAGTATCCATATCCCGTCCCGGCATTAAGTTCTTTTTGTTGATCAGTGCCGTCGTACTCTTAATTGCAGGTCTTTGTGGCCCATTGATCGGATCCAGATTAGAAGAAGTGAAACGTAAAGGATCAGATATCATCATAGCCCTGGATGTCTCCAATAGTATGCTGGCAGAAGATATCAAACCTAACCGGCTCGAACGCTCTAAACAGGCACTGAACAGATTGTTAGATCGGCTCGAAGGTGATCGTTTAGGGATAATTGTTTTTGCCGGCGATGCCTATGTTCAGCTACCTGTGACATCTGATTATAATGCTGCAAAATTGTTTATCAGCAGTATCAGTACCGAGATGGTTCCTGCCCAGGGGACTGCAATTGGTGCAGCGCTTAAACTCGCCAGAGAATCGTTTACGGATACCACGAAAAAACATAGTGCAATTATTTTGATTACGGATGGTGAAAATCATGAGGAGGACGCACTGGAAGAGGCACGCCTGGCGGCCGAGTCCGGAATTAAAGTGTTCGCAATTGGGATGGGGTCACCTGATGGAGCGCCGATTCCTGTCTATAATAATAATGCAGTTGTTGGGTTTAAACAGGATAAAAGCGGGCGTACCGTTGTTACCAAGCTTGATCAGGAGCAGTTATCAGCGATTGCAGATGCAGGCAACGGCAGGTTTATCAGAGCCTCTACTTCTGACGACGGAGTAAATACGGTGATAAAGGAAATATTGGCCTTGGATAAGAAAGAATTTAAAGCGAAGATGTATACGGATTATGAGAATCAGTTTCAGTATTTTATTGCATTGGCATTGGTTTTATTAATCCTCGAGTTTCTGCTGGGCGAAATGAAAAGTAAATGGTTTGCAAGTTTGAATTTATTTACTGTTAAAAACAAGGAGGCCTGACCATGAAGTACCTGCTTATGTTTAGTTTTATGTTTCTCTTGATCTGTAATACTGCTTTTGCACAGATATCAGATGTTTCAAAAGGAAATGAGGAGTATGAAAAAAAGAGATACAGGAATGCCGAGAGTGCTTATCGTAAAGCATTAGAGAAGGATGCTAAGCAATATCAGGGAAATTATAATCTGGGAAATGCGCTTTATCGTCAGAATAAATATGAAGAGGCCACTCAACAATATCTGAACGCGGCCACCACAAGTAATGATCAGCAGCGGCAGGCCAGGGCGATGTACAATATGGGTAATTCCTTCCTTAAAGCTCAAAAATATCAGGAAAGTATAGAGGCGTACAAGAAAGCATTAAGAATTAATCCGGATGATGAAGATGCGCGCTATAATCTATCATACGCTCTTCAGAAACTGAAACAGAATCAACAACAACAAAAGCAAGATCAGCAGAAGGATCAGCAGAAAAAAGATCAGCAGAACCAAGAACAGCAGAATCAGCAAAAGCCTGATCAACCGAAGCCGGATCAGCAACAGCAGAATCAGAATCAGCAGAAACCACAGCCGCAACCCAAAATTTCCAGGGAAGAGGCTGAGCGGATGCTGCGTGCGCTAAAGAATGATGAGAAGGATCTGCATAAGGAGAAAGCAAAGAAGTTTCCGGTTTCTACCTCCGGATTGGAAAAGAACTGGTGATTATTCTCTTAGTTTTAATAGAATATCTTCTAATACCTTCTTAGGAGCATTTTCTCCATTAACAGTGATAGTTGATTGAGTATAAAGAGGGAGACGCTTTCTGATCGTTTCGAGAATGTACTCCATAATAGCTACATCTTCCAGCGCCGCTATCAATGGCCGTCGACTTTTTTCCGGAGCAATACGATGAAACAGGCAACCCGGATGACATCTCAGGTATATTGTTGTACCATGTTGGTTCATCCATTCCATGTTATCGAAGAATGCCGGACATCCTCCTCCTGTTGAGACTATCAGATTTTCTTTTCCTTTCAATGAGGTTAACGCTGAATGTTCTTCGAGGCGGAAGACTGGCTCTCCATCCGTTTCAAAAATAACAGGTATGGCTTTTCCGGTACGGGCTTCAATCAGATCATCCAGATCGATAAATATCCTGTTAGTGGCTTGTGCCAGCATTCGTCCAATTGTTGTCTTGCCGGCTCCCATAAATCCTACCAGAAAAATCGGACCCTGATGCTCCATTAACGTTTTGTGTAAAATCTCATCTTGTAATCGGCATCTACTTTGCCTCTGGAAATGTCATTGAGTCTGCCTTTTAAGAGAGTTTTTTTCAGCGGACTAAGCCTGTCGGTAAATAAAACGCCTTCTATATGGTCATATTCGTGTTGAATAATCCGTGCTCTCAATCCATTATATTGTTCAGTATGTGTCTCAAAATTCAAGTCCTGATAGCGGAGGGTAAGTGTAGGATACCTTTCAACATCTTCTCGAATTCCGGGAATACTCAAACACCCTTCGTTAAACTTCCATTTTGCGCCTTCCTCATCCAGGATTTCTGCATTGATAAAGACCTTTTTAAAACCATCGCAAAGTGACTCTTCATCCTTGAAAGGGCTGGCATCAATTACAAACAGGCGTATAGAAAGACCGATTTGAGGGGCTGCCAAGCCAACACCCTGGCTATGGTACATCGTTTTGAACATATTATCAACCAAAACAGTCAGGTTTGGATAGTCTGAGTTAACTGAAGCCGCTTTTTTCCGCAATACCGGATCACCGTAAGCAGTAATAGGATAAATCATTTGGGAGGTAAGGTTAAGAGATAATCTTGTAGCAGGATAGTGGCACTGATACGGTCAAGTACTGATTTGTCTTGCCGGGTTTTTCTGGATTGTCCGCTTTCCAACAGACTGAAGGTGGCAATTTTGGAAGTGAATCTTTCATCAACCAATTTGAACTCAA
>JBIIHN010000218.1:0-4027 GCA_044235745.1 Bacteroidia bacterium | reverse complement strand
AAAAGGTGGGAGGGATATCTCCCAAAATCAACTATAGTGATCTGGTCTATATCGCAGTTCGTGATGTGGAACCTGAAGAGACATTTCTGATAAAAAAACATAAGATTAAGTCGTTTTCTACTTCCGATGTTAAGCGCCATGGTGTGGAGAAGATCGCCCGTGACGCATTGGCTTATTTGAATAATTGCCAGATGATCTATGTGTCGTTTGATGTGGACAGTATGGACAGTTCAATTTCAAAAGGCACCGGGACTCCCGTGCGGAATGGCATCACTGAAAAAGAAGCTGGCTCACTCTGCGTACGGCTTATACAGAATGAAAAAGTGTGCTGTTTTGAAATTGCTGAAGTGAATCCAACACTCGATAAAGAAAATCTGATGGCAGAAAATACCTTCGAGATTCTTCAGCGCGTAGTGGCTCAGATTGCCTGATCTCTCCGTTGAATTAATGCACAAAGCCTTGTCAATAAGACAAGGCTTTTTTATTCGGTATCTAAGAAAACGAATCGCAAATTGAGGTTAAATTTGCTTCATGTTATTCGAGAGAGAATTACGGATTGCAGTTGTGCGTGCCTTTCAGCAATTATACGCGATTGAACTTCCGCCGGCCGAAGTGAGCATCCAGTCAACCCGGAAAGAATTTGCAGGTGACCTTACTTTGGTCGTTTTCAACCTGTCAAAACTGGCAGGAAAAAATCCGGAAATCCTCGGAAATGAATTGGGTGAATGGCTTATTCAGCATGAAGCCGAGGCATCCGCATTTAATGTGGTTAAAGGTTTTCTCAATGTTTCTGTGAAAGAGTCTGCCTGGTTACGGATCTATTCGGAGGCGGTTCTTGATACCGGATACTTTGAATCTAAGCCGGACCAGTCGTTGCAGAGCCATCCTGTTTTGGTGGAGTATAGTTCGCCCAATACCAATAAGCCATTGCATCTGGGTCATATTCGGAATAACCTACTGGGATTTAGTGTTGCTCAGCTTTTAGCCGCTTCGGGTAATCCGGTGAAGAAAGTGAACCTGATAAATGATCGCGGTATTCATATCTGTAAGTCCATGCTGGCGTGGTTGAAGGAGGGCAATGGTGAAACACCGGAGTCATCCGGTATGAAGGGTGATCACCTTGTGGGTAAGTATTACGTGGCCTTCGATCGTTTGTATCGCGCCGAGGTTGATCAACTCAAATCAGCTGGTTTGAGTGAAGAAGATGCTAAGAAAAAGGCGCCGGTAATGCAGGAGGCTCAGGATATGTTGCGTAAGTGGGAAGAAGGGGATCCCGACATTATGGACCTTTGGCGTACGATGAATGCCTGGGTGTACGAGGGATTTGATGTAACGTATAAGATGTTAGGTGTCGATTTTGATAAGTTTTATTACGAGTCGAACACCTATCTTCTTGGTAAAGAAATAGTTGAGGAGGGTTTGGCGAAGGGGGTGTTTTTCAGAAAGGAGGATAATTCGGTGTGGGTCGATCTGACGGATGAGGGGCTTGATCAAAAACTGCTGCTCAGAGGTGATGGTACCAGTGTTTATATTACTCAGGATCTGGGTACTGCGAAACAACGCTATGACGAGACCCGATTCAGCAGGCTGATTTATGTAGTAGGTAATGAGCAGGATTACCATTTTAAAGTTCTGAAGCTCATTTTGAAGAAGCTGGGTTATGACTGGTGGAAGGATTTGTATCATCTCTCGTATAATATGGTTGATCTGCCATCGGGTAAGATGAAATCAAGAGAAGGTACTGTAGTGGATGCCGACGACCTGATGCTGGAGATGATAAATGAGGCTGAAAAGATCACCAAGGAGTTGGGAAAGATCGATGATTTTGACTCAGAGGAGGCGCGTCACTTATATCAGATGATTGGTCTTGGTGCGTTAAAGTATTTTATTCTTAAAGTAGATCCGGAGAAACGAATGTTGTTTAATCCGGAAGAATCCATCGATTTTAATGGTAATACCGGTCCGTTTATTCAATATTCTTATGCGCGGATTAAATCTGTTTTACGGAAAGGTGTGCAATATCCGGAGTTTAAAAACTATCTGAACTCAAATGTTGCAGCCTATGGTCAACTTGAAGATAAGGAGCGGGAATTAATCAAAATCATTCTTCGATATCCTTATATATTGGGTGAAGCGGCGGAGCGTTATAGTCCGGCGGTGATGGCTAACTATGTGTATGAACTGGCTAAATCCTATAATCAGTTCTATCATGATTGTCCGATCGTTGACCCTGCTGAAATACAGACTACCAACTTCAGACTCAATCTATGTCATATGGCGGCGGAAGTAATAAAACGCAGTCTGGCTTTATTAGGGATGAACGTACCAGAAAAAATGTGATGTTATGCAAATCCGATTTACACGGTTTATCATTATTGTTTTTTCGGTTGTTTTGGTGAATGTGTTGTTGATTTTTACAGTTTCCGGAACGATCAATCAACCGGCCGTTTCAACTGAAAACCTGAGTCATTCATTGCAGGAAGGGGATCTGGTTTTCAGAACAGGAAAAGGGGTCATCAGTGATTGGTTTCGGCGGTGTTGCCTTACTGATCCGGCCTTCAGTCATGCAGGTATTCTGATAAAAAAGAACGGAGAAAATCATGTTGTGCACATGGAACAAACCTCAGATGACGGGGCTATTCGTGTTGAGAAGCTAAGTACTTTCTGGGGAGCTCAATGTTGTAAAGGAGGAGCTGTTTACCGCCTCGACCTGGATGAGCGTGAGCACGAAAAAATGAAGGAAGAAATTCTGAAGGATCTTTCAAACGGAGTGATATTCGATCCTCAATTTAATCTGGATGAGGAGGCGAAGATGTATTGTTCCGAATGGATCAGAAATAAAGTTATTCATGCTACCGGTAATCCGGATTATTTCCCCATCAGCCTGGCTGACGATTTTCGGTATATGGCGCCGGATAACCTATACATTAACGAACATGCCCTGCTGATATATAAATTCAAAAACTGATGAAGCACTTCTGTCTGGTCCTCTTTCTTTGCACTATCGGTTTGGTTGCCTGTAAAAAGGAATCCGGACCTCGTCCTGTTGCGGAAGATTTTTTAAATGCCATGCGATCGGGTGATTATGAGGAAGCCGCTAAGTATGGTACAGAAGAGACGATCAAACTTTTAAGGCAGTTTGAGAAAATAGAGCAGCTAAATGGCGAGGAGTCCGATGCAGAAAAATCGGGAGAAATCACGATTGTTTCGGAAGATATTAAAGGGAAATCTGCTACCGTCTATTTTTTAGAAAAGGGAAATCCCATTGAACAACATATTTCACTGATAAAAGTAGAGGAGAAAGGCCGTTCAGAATGGAAAGTGGCATTGAAGAAGGAAGAAATAAAGCTGATGCAGGAAAAGCCGGTGGAATAATTCAGTATTTTAGACTTTTAGAAAGTTAAGAAGATGTTGGTAGATATTGATCATATTCCCGATTCAGCCAGGGTCTGGATATTTCCTGCTTCACGAATGCTGAAAGCAGATGAGATTGAACAGTTCAACCGCCTTGCGTCATCGTTTATAGAAACCTGGACCGCACATAATAAATCATTACATGCGGCTTTTAAAATATCTAATGATCATTTTTTAGTGTTCGCGGTGGATGAAACAACAGTTGGAGCCAGTGGTTGTTCGCTCGACAAGTTGCATCATTTTGTAAAAGGATGTGAACAGCGATTTAATATTCGTTTTTTTGATCGGTTAAAAGTATTATTTCCGGTGAAAGACGGAGTTAAGTTACTTTCAGTCTCCGAAGTTGAAGAGAAAATACTGTCAGGCGAGATTAAACCTGAAGATGAGGTCTTTGATACAACCATCGTCAAAATGGATGCATTCAGACATCACTTTATTCAGGAGGTGCGAAACACCTGGCTTACGCGTTATCTTACGGTCTAAAAAAGTATATCGGAATGAATACGTCAAAAGGATCGGGAAGATGGCGTACGGTAATTCGTATCGTTATCCTGCTCCTGATTTTTTATGCAGTCTTTAAAGGATTTCTATATTGGCTCGACTGGCACTTTGA
>JBIIHN010000420.1:0-4038 GCA_044235745.1 Bacteroidia bacterium | reverse complement strand
GAATTTATTTCTACCCCGGAACCGAAGGATATTTCCGGAGGATATTATTGCCGCTTTTTGCAATTCACGTCCATGCCAACGCACGAGCAGAAGCTGGCGATGAAAAACAGCGGGTTGATTTTATCTGACTATGTACCTCAGAATACCTTTATGACAGCTATTCCCGCAGGATTCAACAGGGCACAGCTGCAACAGTTTGGTGTAGTGGCCGTGTTGAAAATGGAAGCAGGAATGAAAATCAGCAGAACACTCGCCGGAGGCTTTGATGCCTGGGCAGTGAAGCAACCGGGCACGGTAGATCTCGACGTACAGTATCAGTCTCATCTTTCGCTCCCGCAGGCCCTTGAGCAGGCGACTGGTTTTGGTACTGTTGTTTCTCACCGGGCTTTCAACAGGACAATAACGTTGCGAATTGCCGACAACACGTTGAATAAACTGGCAGATGCCCCCTGGGTCTTTTTTATCAATTCTGTAGCAGCGCCCGATCTTCCCGATGATACACGTGGTCGTAGTTTACATCGCTCCAATACCATCAACAATGACTTTTCTACCGGCCGCAAGTATGATGGGACCGGTGTAACGGTCGCCATTGCTGATGATGGATTTGTAGGACCGCACATTGATTACGCAGGGCGCATGACTAATTTTGCTACCGGCACAGGACAATCGCATGGCGATATGTGCAGTGGTATATGCGTTGGTGCCGGTAACCTCAATCCCGTCATTCGCGGCATGGCGACCGGAGCCTATCTCTACACCTATAACATTGGCGGCTATCCGCAAGTAGTAAATGCTGTCGCCAATTTCAACAATTATGGCACTGTGATATCCTCCACATCCTACTCACAGGGTTGTAACGCGTATACCACCGACACGCAATTCGGAGATAATCTGCTCTATAACAATCCGCAGATACAGTTTGTGTTTTCAGGAGGTAACAGCCAGAGCAGCGATTGTGGTTACGGTGCCGGAGCCGGTTGGGGAAATATTACCGGAGGCTATAAACAGGGAAAAAATGTAGTCGCTTGTGGTAACCTGAGTGCCCTGGAAGTACTCGATAATACCAGTAGCCGGGGGCCTGCCAGTGACGGGAGGATCAAACCGGATATCTGCGCCAACGGACAAGGGCAACTTTCTACCAATGAAAATAATACCTACCAGACCGGTGGAGGAACCTCAGCTGCTTCACCGGGCATCGCCGGTATTTTTGCTCAACTATATCAGGCCTATAAGCAGTTAAACAGCGTTTCCAATCCGCCGGCTGCACTCATCAAAGCGTCTGTGTTGAATTCAGCAGAAGATATCGGAAACCCGGGACCCGACTTTACCTATGGCTGGGGACGAGTAAATGCGTTACGGGCCCTGCAGACGCTGGAGCAGAACCGCTATCTCACCGATAGTGTGACGCAGGGAAATTCAAAGACACATATAATAAACGTACCTGCTGGTGTGCGACAGCTCCGCGCCATGGTGTATTGGTCAGATGTAGGCGGGTCGCCGGCGTCTGCTCCCTCGCTGGTGAATAACATCAACATGACTGTTACAGACCCCTCCTCCGCAGTGTGGAATCCCTGGGTGTTGAATTCCACTCCGGTGGTGGCTTCGCTTACCGCTCCTGCTGTACGGGGGATCGACAGTCTCAACAATGTGGAACAGGTGACGTTGGATAATCCGGCTCCGGGAAATTATACGGTAACGGTTAACGGTTATGCCTTACCGTCGTCCGGACAACGGTATTATCTGGTTTGGGAATTCCGCACCAATGAAGTCACCATCACGTATCCGAATGGTGCCGAAGGTTTTGTTCCGGGAGAAACGGAGGTGATCCGCTGGGACGGTGCACGGGATGCAGGTACCTATACATTGGAGTATTCGACCAACAATGGAAGTTCCTGGACAGTAATATCCTCCACCATTGCGCAGAATGTACAGCAGTTCAGCTGGACCGTTCCATCGGTGAATTCAGGTCAGGTATTGATGCGTATCAGCAGAGGAGCCAACAGCGACATAACTGATACTTCACTTGCTGTCATCGGCGTTCCTTCCGGGCTGGCTGTCTCCTGGGCTTGTCCCGATTCATTGAGGCTGACATGGAATGCTGTTTCCGGTGCAGCAGGATATACTGTGTATCGGCTTGGCACAAAATACATGGAACCCATTGGTACAACCACGGCCACCAATTTTATTGTAACCGGTGTGAACCCGACAACGGAATACTGGTTTAGCGTATGTGCCAATACAGCGGCAGGAAACAAAGGGCGCAGAGCACTTGGTGTCCGAAAGGCACCGGGAATTTTCTCATGTCCGATGCCGTTAGATGCCGCGCTGGATTCTGTCAACAGTCCCAATCAGGGTGTTCTCAGTAATTGTCAAAATAAGTCGGCAGTATCTGTGACCGTTACTATTGAGAATTCAGGGCAAAATCCACTCTCCAACATTCCTGTCAGCTACCGACTGAACAATGGAACTGTCATAACGGAAACCTATACAGGAACCATTCTCCCCGGAGCAACGTATGCTTACACCTTCAGTGGAACACTTAATCTGACAGCAGCAGGGACCTATACGGTGCGTGCATGGGTCAGTTATCCGGGAGATATGAATCTTTATAATGATACCAATGTGATTGTTTCCACATCATTCGCAGAAGTGACAACCCCGGTTCTGGAAAACTATGAATCTGCCACCTATCCGCCCAATGGCTGGAGCATCAGTAATCCGGATGCATCCTATACATGGGAGCGCAGAACCGGAATTACAGGACCTACCGGCGCAACAACGGCTGCGAACTATATAAATAATTATACCTACAACTCTCCCGGCGCAGAAGACTATCTTATAAGCCCAACTATCAATTTGCAGACCGCAGGAACTGCCCGACTTACATTCGATGTTTCTTATGCCCGATATGGTGTGGGTTACGAAGATGGTTTAAGAATCGACGTTTCAACGGACTGCGGCCAGACCTGGATACCAACCGGCTATCTCAAAACCGGTCTGACATTGGCAACCGCGGGGACTGTTACCAGCTTGTTTACACCTACCAGTGCTGCGCAATGGAGAAAAGATACCGTTGATCTGAGCAGCTGGGTAGGGAATAAAGTGCACGTACGCTTTTCAAATCTTAACGATTACGGAAACAGCCTGTATATCGATAATGTGAATGTAACCAGCACACCACCAACCGTTACACTTAATCTCGGGATGTTTCTTGAAGGATATTATACCGGAAGCGGGCAGATGACGTCCGTGCATATGAATTCCGGAATGGGGAGCAATCCGCTGATGGTTGACTCCGTCGTTGCTCGTTTGCATCAAACCACTTCACCGTATGCTGTTGTGGCATTGGATACCGCTATGCTGAGTACCAATGGTCAGGCGGTATTTCAGTTCCCCTCATCGGTACTCGGAAACAGTTATTATATATCTGTTCTGTACCGGAATGCTATTGAAACATGGAGTAAAACATCTGTCCTGATGAACCTCATCACTAATTTTAGTTTCCAGGGACCACCCACCAGCCCGCAGGCTCCTGCACCGGCAAACGAACCCTCACAGAAGCAATAACCTGATCAATATCTGATAATGAGCAGAGTTGCCGACAATTCCAACAGCCCTCTTTTTATGGATTTATCGAAGGAAGAATGGAATTTGCCTCCTGTTTATTTAATGATTCAGGGATTGTATTGATAAAATACTGTTTATTATTATCTTCGAAGCTCCGGCTGAAAACACAGGGCCGGTCAATCAACCAAAACCCCAATATCCATACATGAAACATTTACGGAAAATTGTGCTTGCCGCCTTCTTCGCCTATGGCGGACAGGCGTTGGCGCAGCAGGCCCAGCCGCTTTATCTCCACAGCGGAACAGTTCAGGTGCCCGCAAATCTGAGCGAATTTGTAAAGGCACAGGAACCAACAGACCGTTTCGGCGGCTGGTATTACCGTGTACTGCAGTTTAATGTGCTTCCATCGGAGCAGATGAAGCAGACGGTCAACCAAAGTGGTATACGCCTGCTGGAATATCTGCCGAAAAA
>JBIIHN010000437.1:0-4039 GCA_044235745.1 Bacteroidia bacterium | reverse complement strand
GCTGTGGCAAAGGCGATTAATCAAAGACTGGTGTAGTAACCAGGAAGATTTTCGAGGTTTAAACGCAGCGATAGCAGAGATCCCGCAGCGGACGCAGCGCAGTAAAATTCTCTCTTCCCATTCGTCATACATCGCTTCCATGACCGAGGCTGTGGCAAAGGCGATTAATCAAAGACTGGTGTAGATACATGGTGATTTTTGAGTTAACTGCGGGTTTGCTTTTCGCTGAACATTTCAACCTCACCCCCAACCCCTCTGCAATGGAGAGGGGAGTATAAAACTTCCTACTGATTTCAACTTAAATCTTAAACATCCGAATAACGCTCGTTTTAAAAAAGCTAACTCCAAGAATTGCCGGTAGCCTGTAGCCGGCGACTACCGTCTCGTCAGCCAGGGCTTTGGATCAAGCTTGGCCGTGTTCTTCCAGATCTCGAGATGTATCTGCCCACGGTTGCCTTCGTCAGCATCTCCTATGGTGCCAATGCGTTGCTTGGTGGTGACCTTGTCGCCGGTGCTGACTGTTACCGAATTGAGGTTGGAATATACCGTGAGATATTCTCCATGCCGGATGATGACTGCTTTGCCGGAACCGGGAATAGAGACCACCCCACTGACAGTGCCTTCAAAAACTGCACGCGCCGCGGCGCCCTTCGTCGATTGTATGTCGATGCCGTTGTTTTTAATGATGATCCCCTTGAGTTCTTTGTGAGGATGTTCACCAAACGTTTCGGTGATGGTTCCCTGCTCTACCGGCCATGGTAAAAGCCCTTTGTTTCCACTGAAACTGTTGCTGAGCTTGGCGGCTTCAGGCGTTAGGGTAAAGACGTTAGCGTTAGTAACGTTTTTCTTTCCTGCCGCCGTGGCTTTCTTCTTCGCGGCTTCAATCTCTTTGCGGATGATGCTTTCAATTGCGTTGTCGAGTTTCTTCTTCGCGGCCTGTTTCTCGGCGAGCTCTTTGCGTAAACGCTTTTCGCGGTCGGTGAGGTTCTTTAGTACCTGATCCTGCTGCTGCCGCTCTTTTTCAAGAGTGGTCTTCTGCTTTTGCTCCGTGTTACGAAGAGAGGTCTTTTCATTCTTCCTCGCTTCCAGCTCCTGCTTCTTGCCATTGAGCTCTGTCTGTGTATTGGTGATCTCTCCCGCCTGCTGCCGGCGATACATGCCGTATTGCTGGAGATATTTCATCCGCTTGTAGGCCTGGTTGAAATCAGCAGCCGCGAACACGAACATCATCTGTTGGTACACATTCCTGTTCTTATACGCATAGCGGATCATTGAGGCGTAATCGTTGCGTAACTTCTGCAGCTGATTTTCGAGGTGTCCGATTTCCTTGCTGGTGGATTCAATTTCCCCTCCCAGCGTTGTGATCTCCGAGTTGATAGTGCCAATCAGCTGTTCACGTAACTGGATCTTCTTTCGCAGGGCGTTGAGCTGTTCGGTGGTGGCGTTTTTATTTTTCTCTACAATCTTGAGCTGCTTGTTGGTGAAATCTATTTCGCGTTGTATCCGGGCTTTCTTCGCTTCGAGCTCTTTTTTCGTTTGGGCAGTAAGCGTCCCGCCTCCTGTCAGCAGGAGCAGGAAAATGACCAACAGACGTATGGAACTGCTTTTACTCACGGTTGTAATTGTTGGGGATATTGAATGGAAACTCCTGAGGTTCGCCGGTATTGAGTTTCGCGTATTCAATGCGGATTTCTATGTTCTTCTCGGCTGTTATTTTGGTGACCGACCGGAACGGAAACTGGCCTTCCGGTGTGATTCGGAAGTCGTCGTATTCCGTTACAAGACTCTTTCCAATTTTCTGATCCTCTACCGACATGCGCAGAATTCGGTAGAAACCCTGGTTGATATATACATCCTGTATCACGGGCTTGTTGAGGTCTTTTTCTTCAAGCGCACGCTTTAGCTTTTTCTTGTTGAGCGAACTGAGGATATAATACTTGTCTTCGAGGTAGACACTGTTAAACCGGTTCTCGTTCTTTTTGTATGCAAAGAAATTTCCGAAGAGCAGAGATTGTACAATCTCGAAGTTAACTTTCAGCTGTAAAAGCTTATTGATGGTTTCGAAGGTGTTGACCTGATAGGAATTATGCAAGCGGTCGAGGAACTTTACAGAATCAGGCGTGATGAGTACCCTTGCTACTTCGATGCCCAGCAGCGGGGAGATGGAAATCCAGATCATACTGTCCTTCTTGGCCCGCATAGTGATGTTAAAACTTGTTTCGCTCCCTTCCTGGAGCGTAGTGACACTGGCCTTTGCGTTCAGCCATTGGGCTTTGAAAGAGGCGGAATCAAGACGGTCGAGGAGATCCTGCACAGAGCGGTCTTCCATGGGTTTCACTGTGGTCACAGGACCCGCCGCCGGTAACGACTTCTGACGGGTTTTACAGGCGCCCACCGTAAAAAGCAGTATAACCGCAATGAATATACGCAATCTATCGGTACTATTCATACAACTTCTTTTCATTCAGTTTCTTCTCCAGCAGATCCGAATAGTCGCCGGTAGTTTTGGCACGTTGCCAGTAGTTGACAGCTTCTGTAGTGCGGCCGAGCTTATAGAGTACATCTCCATAATGTTCGAGAATGGTGCCACTATTGTCTCCTCCGGCCTGCCGTGCCTTGTCGAGCCACGTGAGGGCATCTTCGTACTTGCCTTGCCGGTAGAGAATCCAGGCGTAGGTGTCGAGGAAATTGGCATTGGCCGGACTCAGCTCATTGCTTTTCTTCGACATCTCAGCCGCTTTCTCCAGTTGTTCGTTACGGACACTGAGATAATACGCCCAGTTGTTGAGGACATATACGTTGCTGCCGTCAATATTCAGGGCTTTCTGATAATATTTATCTGAGTCTTCGTACTTCTTCAGCTTATCGTATACATCACCGAGATTGGAATAGAATTCCATCAACTGTTGATCATTGTCCACCACCAGCTTGCTGCCGCTGAGGAGGGTGCGTGCCGCTTCTTCAAACTTTTTATTCTGGATTTTCGCAATACCGTTGAAGAGATACAGCACACTCTGATCGGGGAACAATCCCTGCGCTTCTTCAGCCTCCACCTCCATAGCAGTATAATCCCTCAACTCTGATTCTACGAGCAGCAGCTGTTGCCATGCCTGCAGATTTTTTTTATCGATGGAGAGTCCGGAACGATAGTAATTTCTGGCTTCAGGATATTGTTTATCGATGCTCAGAAAATCGCCATACACGGTTTGTGCCGCAGCCTCTCCGGGATGTGCCTTGCTCATCCGCTTGCTGAGTTCCAACGACTGATCCATCATCTCTCTGCTGGTTTCTACTAGCGGCAGATAACTGGTCAGGATGCGGATTTTTATTTCCGAAGCGAGCTGGGGTGAGGAGAAGGCTTTCTTCAGTTCTTCAAACGACTCGGCACGTTTCCCTTCACTGCGGTATTGCTCGGCCAGCGCCAGAGCAATGGAAGGATTATCGGGATCGATCGCCTGCATGCGGCGGATCGTTTCCATGGCTTTGTCAGATTTTCCGTTTACCTGCCAGAGTTCTACCAGCAGCGAATAATTGTCGAGGTTATCGGGCTCGGATTTAATCAGTTTCTCGAGTTCGGCGGCGGCTTCATTCACCTTTCCCATCTTGAGATAAAGGCGCTGTTTCTGCTGCGTCATCTCCCGCGAAACACCAATGTGTTTTTCTATCTCATCATATACCTTGATCGTCTCCACCAACTTCCCCTGCATCAGCAAGGCATCCGATTCACTGAAGAGATATTCGATCCGGTTGGGGTACTGTTTATATAGTTGCCGGTAGATAGTGATGGCTTCATTGAACTTTCCTGTCTTCTCGTAACTGTTGGCCAGCAACAGCTGATACCATTCGTTGGCGGGATCGAGGTCAGAAGCCCCTTTCGCAAAAAACAGGGCATCGTTGTATTTACCTTTCTGATGATAGATGGCCGCCATCTCATACATCGCTGCGTGATTCTTCGTATCGATGCGCAGACATTGGGCGAATAATTCCAGTGCCCGTTGTTCGTTACCGGAGACTTTCTCCTTCTGCGCATCAAAAAATG
>JBIIHN010000004.1:0-12954 GCA_044235745.1 Bacteroidia bacterium | reverse complement strand
TCACCACGACATATTGAAATTCAGGTTTTAGGGGATACCCATGGTAACGTAGTCTATTTATTCGAGCGGGAATGCTCGGTACAACGCCGTCACCAGAAAGTGGTTGAAGAAGCGCCCAGTTCCATCTTGACTCCGGAAATAAGAAAAGCGATGGGAGAGTGTGCCGTTCAGGTGGCGAAAGCCTGCGATTACGTAGGTGCGGGCACGGTTGAGTTTTTAATGGATGA
The DNA here is from genome assembly GCA_044235745.1 of Bacteroidia bacterium. GTDB lineage: Bacteria > Bacteroidota > Bacteroidia > AKYH767-A > OLB10 > JAJTFW01. Next base: position 12,727 of record JBIIHN010000004.1, on the reverse strand, counting down.
GAAGCTGAATTTTTATTTTTTAGAGATGAATACCCGACTTCAGGTGGAACATCCGGTTACCGAAATGATTACCGGTGTTGACCTGGTGAAAGAGCAAATAAGAATTGCAGAAGGTGAGCCCATTTCATTTAAGCAAGAAGACCTCGCAATAAATGGACATGCCATTGAAATTAGAGTATATGCCGAAGATCCGGCAAATAATTTTTTACCGGATATTGGTAAACTTCGGCGCTATGTTCGCCCTCAAGGAACCGGCGTACGGGTGGATGATGGGTTTGAAGAAGGAATGGATATTCCAATTTACTATGACCCGATGATTGCCAAACTGATTACCTGGGGAGAAAACCGAGCTGAGGCAATACAGCGAATGATCAGAGCGATTGATGAATATGTGATTGTAGGCTGTGAAACGACCTTGCCTTTTTGTCGATTTGTCATGCAGCATAACGCATTTACCAGTGGGCAGTTCGATACCCATTTTGTAAAACATTACTTTACTCCGGATAAATTGAATCCGGTTTTCACCGGGGAGGAATTGGAAGCAGCAGCTGTTTTTTCAGATTACCTGCAAAGAAAAACTCCGGGCGCAAAGAGCAACAAACAGCATTCTGCGGCAAATCAGTCGTACTCAGTTTGGAAATCTCAGCGCTCATAATCTTTGGCATGAAATTCGTCACAGAGGAGGCATGAAAAAGAACTTTCTCGCCTGGATGTTCTGTTTTGCGTGGTTCGGTGCGTTCGCCCAAATTGAAATGCCGGATGGCCGATACCATATGCTGGGGAAAGTGATTGATGGCGATACCATCCCTCTGGTGAATCTTGCTCCGGTTGCGGTCTACTCAACATTGTCTCCGGATGCTGCGGTGAATCTAAAGGCTTATATGAAGCTTAAACGCGATGTTTTACGTGCGTATCCTTATGCCCGGCTTGCAGCTGCACAGTTGAAGTTTATTAATGACAGTATTTCAAAAATATCTTCTGAAAAGGCACAGCGGAAATTCCTGAAAATTCATGAGAAAGAACTGAAGGCCCAGTTCGAAAAGGATTTAAAAAAGCTGACAATTACTCAGGGCAGGATTCTTATAAAACTAATCGATCGTGAAACCGGATCAACATCTTATGCTTTGGTAAAAGAATTACGAGGTTCTTTGCAGGCCTTTTTCTGGCAAGGTTTGGCGCGGTTATTTGGTTCTAACCTTAAGAGCGAGTTTGACAAGTTGGGAGAAGATCAGTTGATTGAATCAATTGTTCAGCAAATAGAAAGAGGAGAGCTAACCTACCGGCCTTTAGCCAGGTAAGTATTCACATTACACTGTTGTTAACTGAGGTTTCCGGCATATACCTTTCAGTCACTAAATGATTGTGGAGTTATAAATTTGCAGTAGTACTTTTACTATGACCTTGTCAGAAAATCGAATATCCCCAAAAAAAGACAATTCTGTTATTGAATCGAAGATAGTCATTCCATCGGTATTCATTGAAGATTTCTTCTCAGCCGCTTTAAAGCATCGGGTTAAAATTGAAGTATTGCTTCCGCCATGGTATGTGGAAACCCCTCAGTTTAATTTCCGGTTGCTGATTTTAAATGATGGTCAATTGATACATAAGGTTAAAGTCAAAGAAGCATTACTGGACCTTTATAGTACCAATAGAATTCCTCCGGTTATCGTTTGTGGAGTGCATGCCTCTAACCGGTTGCATGAATATGGAGTGTCGGGCGTGCCTGACTATAAAAAAAGAGGGGAAAAAGCGTTGAAGTATAGCCGGTTTGTAGTAAATGAACTATTGCCACTTTTACGTAAAAATTTCAGAGTGCGTCAGGATCCTGCCGGGGTGGCCATTGCCGGTTTTTCATTGGGTGGGCTTTCTGCCTTTGATATCGCATGGAATTACCCCCATGCTTTCGGATCAGTTGGTGTTTTCTCCGGATCCTTCTGGTGGCGAAGTAAGGGCTATAATGATGGATACAATGATGAAAGTGATAGGATCATGCATCGTATCGTTCGAAGTACAGATTCCAAGAGTAATCAGAAGTTCTGGTTCCAGTGTGGTACGGAGGATGAAGAGTCAGATCGTAACCAGAATGGTATTATAGACTCTATTGAGGATACGCTGGATCTGATTGGCGAACTGGAGAAAATTGGCTTTGAGAAAGGTAAAGAACTTTTCTATCTTGAAGTGGAAGGAGGCAGGCATAATGAAGAAACCTGGTCCACCGTTTTTCCTGATTTTCTGGATTGGGCGTTCAGTTCTAAGATGCAGGTCATTTGATCAGGCTTCAGTTGCCTGGCGTTTGAATTCAGAAGTAAAGTGAAAGGTTACATCCGGATGGTTTTTTATCATCTGATCTAACATCCACTGTGATTCCGCAAGATAAACGATGTTTCCGTCTTTATCAGTCGCAACCTGATGCTGCCTGAATCGAACAAACTCATCAAGTTTTGCTTTGTCTTCTGCAGTCACCCAGCAAGCTTTGAAGATGTTCAGCATATTAAATCGGCAGGATGCGCCATATTCATGTTCCAGCCGGTATTGAATTACTTCAAATTGAAGCTCTCCTACCGTTCCGACAATCTTTCTGTTACCGCCGTACTGAGTGAATAACTGTGCTACACCTTCATCCGTTAATTGGTTGATTCCTTTTTCAAGTTGCTTGGTTTTCATTGGATCCGTATTAACAAGCTCCTTAAAGATTTCCGGTGAAAAGTTGGGTATTCCCTGAAATTGTAATATTTCGCCTTCGGTAAGGGTGTCGCCTATTTTGAAGTTTCCTGAATCATATAAACCGATCACATCACCGGGGTATGCTTCATCTACAATACTCTTGCTTTGGCCCAGAAAAGTTGCCGGGTTGTTAAATCGCAGGTCTTTGTCGAGACGTACATGATGGTAGAATTTTCCTCTCTCAAATTTACCGCTGCATACTCGAAGGAAGGCAATTCTGTCGCGATGGCGAGGATCCAGGTTTGCATGAATTTTGAAAACAAATCCTGTGAAATGTTTGTCTTCCGGCAGGATTTCTCTCTTGTCAGTCGGGCGGCTTCCTGGTGTTGGAGATATTTCAATAAAGGTGTCCAGCATTTCTTTTACCCCGAAATTGTTGATGGCAGAACCAAAGAAAGTTGGTGCAATATCCGCAGCGATATAGGCATTTCTGTCGAATGGCTCATACACGCCTTCAATCAGTTCTACATCTTCTCTTAATTGCTTTGTGTAAGGTCCCGCGATTTGATCAACCTGCGGATCATTCAGGCTGGTGATGTGAATCCCTTCAGGTCTCTTTTCTGTTCCGGGAGTAAATGCGTAAAGGCTCTTGTCATAGAGATTATAAACCCCCTTGAATGTTTGTCCCATACTGATGGGCCAGCTCAATGGACGTACTTTAATATTTAATTTTTGCTCAAGTTCATCCAGCAAATCAAAAGGGTATTTTCCCTCACGGTCCATTTTGTTAACGAAAATGATAACCGGAGTTCGCCTCATCCTGCAAACCTCCATCAGCTTAAAGGTTTGTTCCTCGACACCCTTTTGGCAATCTACAACAAGGATAACTGAGTCAACCGCCGTAAGGGTGCGGTAGGTATCTTCTGCGAAGTCTTTGTGTCCCGGGGTGTCCAGTAAGGTTATTAATGTATCCTGATATTCGAAATTCATCACCGAGGTAGCAACAGAAATTCCCCTCTGTCGCTCAATTTCCATGAAATCAGAGGTGGCGGTTTTTTTGATTTTATTGGATTTCACGGCTCCTGCGGTTTGGATCGCTCCACCGAATAAGAGAAACTTTTCCGTCAAGGTGGTTTTCCCGGCATCCGGATGGCTGATAATGGCAAAAGTCCGGCGTTTTTTTATTTCTTGATTGATATTCATTTGTTCTTAAAGAATACGGCAAAGTTAAGCTTTCAAAGGGTTCTGTAGAATATTTATCATTGGATGGGTTGGATATCTGATTACGGGGGTGATTGGGTTTGAGTATCTTTGTCAAAAAACAATCATCATCGTGAAACAGGTATCATTGATTCTAAATTTTGTTTTGCTGGTAGCAGTGGGCTTCCTATATTTTAAAGTCTACTCCGGATCAGAGCAAGAACCGGTTATTATTAGTGGTCAGGCGGCCTCTTCAAAAATAGTTTTTGTAAATTCTGATTCATTGATGGATAATTATGCTTTGTTTAAGGGTGCGCAGGATAATATGGAGAAGAAGCGTGATAGCCTTGACCAGCTTTTAACCAATCGCGGAAAAGCCCTCGAGCGGGAAATTAAAGAGTATCAGGATAACGCAGCCGGTATGAGCGCCGGTGAGCGTCAGCTACGCGAGGAATCACTGATGCGTAAACAGCAGGGATTGATGGACGAACGTGATCGCTTGCTGGATCTCTTAAAGGAGGAAGAAGCATCACTGACAGATAGTGTTCATAATGATTTGATGAAATCGGTAAAGGAGTTTAACAAAAAGCATGGCTATGATTTTATCCTGGGTTATACACGTGGCTCCGGAATCCTCTATGCCAATGATTCACTTGATATTACACAGTTGGTATTAAAGGGACTCAATAAATAGCTTGTTGATTAGTGGAAATTAAAAAGGCTGTCTTCATACGTGGAGACAGCCTTTTTTAATCCGATTCAGCCGATCAGAATAATCCGTGAAGTTCACCATTGATTTTGTTAACAACCATACCCAGGTGTTCCGGATTTTCCGCAAAATTGATATCATCAATGTCGATAATGAGCAACTTCCCCAACTCATATTGGGAAATCCATGCTTCATAACGTTCGTTTAAACGCTTCAGATAATCAAGACGGATTGAATTCTCGTAAGCACGGCCACGTTTTTGTATTTGATTGACCAATGCCGGGACGGTACCTCTGAGATAAATCAAAAGATCAGGTGCCTGAACAAAATTACTCATGAGGTTGAAGAGTTCAAGATAATTATTGAAATCTCGGGTGGTCATCAATCCCATCGCGTGCAGATTCGGTGCGAATATGTACGCGTCTTCGTAAATGGTACGATCCTGAATCACGGTCTTGTTGCTTTTTCTGATCTTCAGAATCTGATTGAATCGTGAGTTAAGGAAATAAATCTGTAGATTAAAAGACCATCGCTGCATATCCTCGTAAAAGTCGTTCAGGTAAGGATTGTCGTCTACATCTTCATAGTGGGGTTCCCATTTAAGGTTTTTCGCCAGGAGACTTGTTAAGGTTGTTTTACCGCTGCCAATGTTACCGGCAACAGCAATATGCATGTTCTTAGTGGTTAGCGTAGTAGCCAAGATAATGAGATTTAGAGGGTAAAAAGAAATTTACCAGAGGTTCAAAAATAACGGGAGTTTTTTAGTCAACCAAAGACTGTTGAAAAGTTCATTGTCCTTCGTACAGTACCTGACTTTCCAGCCACCAGCATCTTCCGTTTGAGAGAGATACGCTTTCCGCCTTCGAATTGCAGGGGAAGTCTTCAGTTTTCAGAGTCTTCAGTCGTAAATCTTCAGTAATTAACTGATCGCCCTGATTGTATTTTAACTGGTTTTCGTTTAATTGAAAGAGAGAAGGGGGGGCTTGCAGTTGAATCGATTTGATTTTGGTTCCAAACTGGTCGAAAACGATGATCTCGAATTGATTGAGCATAACGACCCAGTCATTACCTGCCAGTAAAGAAACCGGATTCGGTCGTTTGCCCAATAATTGGCTCAAATCCACCGACACTGCGGTTTTTCCTAATAGGGTATTTACCTTTGATAGTGTTCCGCTGATATCATCGTAAATCCATATTCCCTGGTCAGGACTTCCGGCAAGTACTTTTGGCTGAAGAATTCCCAGCGGGCGCAGTTGTATTTCTGATTGTGAAATAAGATTGTTGTCGAGCACTCGGACTACAGCAAATTCAGAATAAAAAATCAGTACACGGAGTGGATTGTTTACATCAAAAGACGTTGGAGTACCCAGGTCCTTCATACTGTACCTTACCATCTCCTTTCTGTCGCGATTTAGCTTTATAATATCATCACCTTTCTGAAAATAACAATACCCCATCGGATCAATCCTGAATGAGCGAATATTCCGACCTATTTCTGTTGGTTGGGCTGTGGCTGATGTTACCCTGGAAAAGAGGGTAAAGAAAATCATGAAAAGTAAGGTCAGATCAGTAATCCACCTGAACATGTGATAAGATATCTTCAATGTATTGTCTGTTATTGGATAATCGGGGAACTTTATGCTGACCACCAAGTTTTTCCCGCGATTTCATCCAGTTATAGAAGGTTCCCTGTGGAAGATTATGAATGATCGGTAATCGTAAGATTTTATCGCGGTAACGCTTTGCTTCGTAGTCAGAGTTATGCCTTTTCAATGCTTCATCGAAAAGAACCGTAAAATCATGAAGATCGGCAGGGTGTTGCGCGAACTCAATCAACCATTCATGTCCTCCGGATTCCTGATCGGAAAAGTAAATCGGAGCACCGGTATAGTCACGTATGATAGCACCGGTTTTCTGGCAGGTTTCCGCTAAGGCTTTTTCTGCATTGTCGATGATTAATTCTTCTCCAAAGGCATTGATGAAGTGAGCCGTTCTTCCGGTGATCTTTATACGATAGGGATTCAGGGATGTGAAAACAATGGTATCTCCGATTTTATAACGCCACAACCCTGCATTTGTTGTGATGATAATAGCGTAGTTGACATTGAGCTGTACCTGGTCAAGTGTGATCGTTTGCGGGTATTCTTTTTCCCATTCTCCAACTGGTAAAAACTCATAGTAAATCCCATAATCCAGCATGAGCAGCATTTCATCAGAATAGAGCTGATCCTGAATTCCAAAAAATCCTTCTGAGGCATTATATGTCTCCAGGTAATACATGTCTGGTTTCGGAATCAGTTTTCTGAATTGTTCTCGATAGGGAGTGAAACTTACGGCACCATGAACAAATAACTCGAGATTAGGCCAGATATCCGTCAGATCTTTCTTTCCGCTGATCTGTAAAATGCGATTCAATAATACCAATGTCCAGGAAGGCACTCCGGCAATATTAGTAACATTCTCATGCATGGTTACCTGCGCCATCTTCTCAATTTTCTCTTCCCATTCATCCATTAAGGCGATAGAGCGCTCCGGCGTTCTGAATAATTGAATCCAGAATGGAAGGTTTTGGATGAGGATAGCACTCAAATCACCATAAAATGAATCGTTGTTGAGGGAGTTAATTTGATGACTGCCACCTAATGAAAGCAATTTTCCGTTGAATAATTGTGTTTCGGGATTGTTGTGAAAGTAAAGACATAATAAGTCTTTTCCTCCCTTATAATGACACTCCTCGAGAGCTTCAGTGGTTACAGGGATGAATTTTGATTTGTCATTGGTGGTTCCACTGGATTTCGCAAACCATCGAACATCACTCGGCCAGAGAATCTGTTGTTCTCCCGATTTCAGGCGTAGTATATAGGGCTTTAGAGACTCATAATCCTGTAATGGCACTCTCTCTCTGAATTCTTTCGCACTTCTGATGGAGGAAAAATCATATTTACGACCAAATTCTGTATGTCGGGCTTCGATGATTAACCGCTTTAAAAGATCCAGCTGGACTTCATTGGGGAATTTCATAAACAATTCGATTTGATGTAATCGTTGTTTCATGATCCAGGAAAGTACTGAACTGATAATGGCCATGTCGATTCCCGATGAATTTGCCTGACTAATATAGAAAAAAATCAAACCGGGTCATTTTGGGGCCTTTCTTTTTTCGAACCATTCGGTGATTTCTGTCAGGTTTTTATGGTTGAAGGTATATTGCGGTGTAAGACCTCCTTTTCTGGCACAGCATATCCCATAATACAGGTCATTATAGCCTTCTATCGAGTGCGCGTCCGGGTTAATTGAAATCATAACTCCTAAATCCATGGCACGGTGTATCCATCTCCAGTCTAAATCCAAACGATAAGGATGTGCGTTGAGTTCAATGACCACGCCATATTCAGCGCATGCGCTTAATATTTGTTCATGGTCGATCGGGTATCCTTGTCTTGATAATAGTAACCTTCCGGTGGGATGTCCCAGAATTGTTGTATATGGATTTCGGATGGCGGTGAGTAGTCGCTGATTGGCTTTTTCGATGTCCATTTTAAGTCCTGAGTGTACAGAAGCCACAATGAAATCAAAGGTTTTGAGAATATCGTCCGGATAATCGAGGCTTCCGTCTGTCAGGATGTCTGATTCGATACCTGAGAAGATCCTAAAGGGATAGAGCGTTTTATTAAGCTCCGTTATCTCATTTTGTTGTTGAATTACTTTTTCAATAGATAATCCCCCTGCATATTGTGCGCTTTTGGAGTGATCGCATATACCGAGATATTCATATCCGGCATCCTTGCAGGCGGTCGCCATCTCTTCCAGACTGTTGATTCCATCACTGTAGGTGGAGTGGTTATGCAGAATTCCTTTTAGATCTTGGAGCTGAATAAGTGGTGCGGGCAGCCTTCCTTCTTTAGCGCTGATAACTTCCTGCAGGCCTTCTCGTAATTCAGGTTCAATATAGGGCAGTTTTAAGGAAGCATAAATGGATGATTCTTCTTTACTTAAAGTAAGATCTGGAAGTTCATTAACCAGAGCCATGCATTGCTGAATGTGTAAGTCGTTTCCGGTAGTTTTCCACAACATCCATGCGAATGTATTATGGTCGCTCAGGTATATTTTAATGGGAATGCCGGCAGGAGAAATGCCCATTATTTCACTGCCGGTTGCCGATTTTAATTCGTAACCAAGACTTTTATTTTCTGCTAATAGACGTTTGAGCTTATCTGCTTCCTCTTTCGCTGCAATGAACTCTATGGTATGGAGAATTTCACATTTTCTCCTCAAATCGCCGGTAAAAGTAAGGGTCGTGACGCCCTCCAGTATTACTTTGTTCAAAAAGTCAATTGCACTTTTTTCTGCTGTCGCAAAGTGATATAATCCTTTTTGCGACAATTTAAATAAAACCGCAGTTCGGATAGTCTCCTGTGACTTTGGTCCGAACCCCTTTAATTCTACAAGTCGGTTTTCATTGCAGGCATAAAGCAATTCCCCCGGACTTGTTATTTCCAACTCTTTCCAGAGCTGTGCAATTTTCTTCGGTCCAATGCCTTTAATCTGTAAAAGCTCTATGATTCCGTCAGGAGTTTCGGCTATTAGCTCATCGAGTTCCGGAAAATTTCCGGTTTGGGATAAATGGTAAATTTTTTGGCTCAGGCTCTTTCCTATGCCTTTTATGGCTGCCAGCTCTTCAATGGATTTACCTTCTATTTTTTCCTGCAGCCGTTCAATATTAAAGGCAGCACTCTGATAGGAGCGGATTTTAAAAGTGTTTTCTCCATGCACTTCCATTAGTCGTGCCGTTTGTTCCAGTATTTCAGCAATTTCCGGATTACCCATCTATTTTTTATCTTTTTGTTTGATTACATCTGCTAACACTACTTTTGTTGATTATCCGGCACATAAACTCCGGTGGTGATCATAAGTGAAAGGAGCGGTTAAAATAGGAATGTTTCGTGGAATAGCAGTGTTCATACATTGGACCTTCTTTCTATTATTGGGTTGGGTTGCTTATAGCGCCTGGGATGATTCAGGGCAATGGGCGTTAGTTGGTGAAGAATTGTTGATGGTTTTATTGGTTTTTACCTGTGTTCTTATGCATGAGTTTGGGCATGCATTGATGGCGGCAAGATACAAAGTCATGACACGGGATATTACCTTATTGCCGTTAGGTGGGGTTGCTCGTCTTGAGCATATGCCGGAAAAACCGTTTGAGGAATTCATGATAGCATTGGCTGGCCCTTTGGTGAATCTGGCAATTATTTTCGTGCTAATACCCATTATTTTAATTGGAAGAGGCTGGCCCGTTGCTTTTGATCCGGTTGATTACTTTTCTAATGGAATATGGTTGAATCTGCTGATGGTGAATCTTTCACTTTTTCTTTTCAACCTTTTACCGGCCTTCCCAATGGACGGTGGTCGAATTCTCCGAGCACTTTTAGGCTGGAAGTTTAGCCGGGAAAAAGCAACAACTATTGCTGCATATACCGGTATGTGTTTTTCAGTTGTTTTTATTGCCTTTGGTATTTACGCAAATCCAATCCTGGCATTGATTGGCGTTTTTGTTTTTTTAAGTGCAAGAGGGGAGTTGCAGATGGTCAGGAGGAAGCAATCATTGTTGCGATTTAATGCGGCATCCATTATGCGCACAGACTGTATTAAAATGCTTTCTGATATGACTTTGGCCGAAGCATTGATGAAAATGACTGAATCTCAATCCGGAGGATTAATCATTAGAGACACGGGGCGTGGTTGGGCTGTTCTTACGATTGATGCTCTCCTGCGAGCCTTTCAGGAAAACGGTGATAGAATTATTTTATTGGATTTGCCGGTTACATTTTCTGATGGTATAAAATCAACTTCTTCATTTTCGGAGGTCACTGAAAAAATAAAAACCACCGGGTGCTTTGCAGTGCCGGTGGTTGATGAGAACGATTGTTTAGGCTTTATTACCCGTAATGACCTTGAGTTGGCTGACCGGTTAATGAAAAAAGCGGCTAATTGAAATTGACTGAATAGGGAGTCCAGGCCTGAATACCCTTTCTCTTCATGATATCCTGCATTTTCCGTATATAAATATAAGCATCACCGGTTTCCTCACTCATCATTTGGGATTTGGCAGATGATGACAAATCCGTTAGAATCATTTCAAAGGGATCCTTTTGTTCAGGAAGGGATATCAGTCGATAGTCTTTTAAACCGGCCTTTGAAGCTGCAATACGGATAGCTGTTTCGACTCCTCCCAAAGTATCTGCTAGTCCAATACGAACGGCATCGATCCCTGACCAAACACGTCCTTGCCCGATACTATCGACGAGTGTCTGGGGCATTTTTCTGCCCGCAGCAACTCTTGAGGTAAAAATATCATAAATCCGATCGACATCACCTTGAAGGATGGCATATTCAGAAGCCGTTAGTGCTCTGGTGCCATTTCCCATATCTGCATACGTATTGGTCTTGTATACATCAGTGGTTATTCCTAACTTGTTCTTCAGCATTTTTTCAGCATTGAATAGTAGACCGAATACACCGATCGAACCGGTAAGGGTATTGGGCTGTGCGACGATCTTATCCGCAGCACAACTAATATAATATCCCCCGGAAGCTGCTAAATCGCCCATTGAAACAATGAAGGGTTTTTCCTTTTTTGCGAGTACAACTTCTCTCCAGATTTCTTCTGATGCAAGGGCATCACCTCCCGGTGAATTCACCCGGAGAACAATAGCCTTTATCTTCTCGTCTTTTCTCGCAGTTTTGATAGCTTCCGCCAAACGGTCAGAGCCGATTTCATTTTCGTTTCCCTGTCCATCACTGATAGAACCTACCGCATAAATGACAGCGATTTTATCTTTTGCAAGACCAGCCCCTTTTTCTCTTTTTTCAGGAACATGCTGATAGGCGGATAAGGTCACGAGTTTCGTTTTTTCCTCTTTGCTTATTCCTGCTTTTTGATTGAGATCTAACGTGAATTCATCGAAATAAGCTAATTGGTCAACCAGCTTAGCTTTTAATGCATCATCAGCAGTACGTACAGTGAAGCTGTCAACGATTGATTTAAAAGTATCGGGACTTATTTTTCTGGATGTACAAATCTGATTGGTCATATTTGCCCAAATGGGATCGATGAACCCGGCGACCTGATTACGGTTTTCTTCACTCATCTTGTCAAGGATGAACGGTTCAATGGCACTTTTGTATTTACCATGTCTGATTACCTGGGGTTCAACTTCAAGCTTTTCAAGTGTGCCTTTGAAGAACATAAGCTCAGCTGCAAGACCCTGTAAGGAAACCTGTCCTTGTGGATTCAAATAAATTTTATCGGCGGCACTTGCGAGGTAGTAGGTTCCTTGTGTGTAGTTATCAGCAAATGCGTATATAAATTTCCCGGATTTTTTAAATCCAAGCAATGCATTCCGTATTTCTTCTGTGCTTGCGATGCCTGCCGCAAGGAATGGCAGGTCGAGGTAAATTCCCTTTATCTGGTCATCTTTGGCTGCTTTCTGTATGGCTTTCAGGATATCATTTAAACCGGGTTGATTGTCTGATTCCAGATTGCTGAAATTAAACCCTTCTAAAGGATTATTGGAAGTGCGTTCCCTTATAGGCTGGTTTAACTTCAGGTGTAAGATACTGTTATCGGAGACTTTGGTCTCCTTGGTGCTCATACTTGATACCGATGCGCTAACGATAAGGATGAGCAGGAAGAAGAGGGCAATGCTTCCGATGATGAAGCCTAACATGGAGGCAAAGAAGAACTTTAGGAATTGTTTCATAGATGGTACGTGAGATACAAATGTAATACGTAACGGGTTTATTCGGCACCTTTATTTAAACGTTCCGGCAAACTTCTACGGCATTTCAATCTGAAATGTGCATTCCTGATCTTCACTTTTAAGTGAGACCTGATAGGTTCCTGACGGAAGATTTGCCAGTGAAATGGACTGCTGACCCTGTTTTAAATCTGCAGTCCGTCTGTTTTCGGTCTGATTTCCGATGATCATTCTGTACTTTTTCGGTTTTATGGATTGAACTTCAATTTCGAGACTTTTATCCGCATAAAACGTTAAAAAAACCTTGTCCGGTGTTTTTTTTAGGATTCCGTTCCTGTATTCTGGCCTTACTTTTTTCAAAACTTTCAGTTCCTTGCTTTGTAAGGAGGAGACAGGA
>JBIIHN010000217.1:0-4059 GCA_044235745.1 Bacteroidia bacterium | reverse complement strand
TGCAATAACGGCGGACCGTTCACTTTAAATCCGGCAGATATACTGGTAACGATTAACAACAATACCATACCGGTGACGCAAGCTGGAGGTAGTGGATTCTTCAGCGGCGTTGGTGTGAGCGGAAATATCTTCACACCTCCCGGCATCGGCACGTACACAATCTGCTACACCTGGACCGACTCGTCAGGATGTTCAGCGACGGTATGCAATACGATTAGTGTAGAATTTTGCTGCGATACGACCTTGCAGATTAGTGCCGGTAATGATACTTCGATCTGTCAGGGTCAATTTGTCGTGCTCACTGTGAGCGGCTGTGCCGGTATACCTACATGGTTTGCACTTGGAGTTGAAGGTCCTGTTCAGGTTGGAACGGGAGAAGTGCTGGATGTGTTTCCGCAACAATCAACCTGCTACATGGTTGTCTGTTGTGATCCGTTGTATCCGGCATGCTGTGATACGGATACGGTCTGTGTAACGGTATATCCGCATCCGATTCTTTCATGGCCATCGATCTATACCGATATCTGCCAGAGTGGTGGTTCAATTACATTAAATCCGAACGACATCTTTGTAGACATCAACAACACGTGGATCATGTCAGGATTTACGGGAGGTACGGGTTACTTCAGTGGTCCTGGTGTATTTGGAAATACATTTACGCCTCCCGGTATCGGAAGCTATGTTATCACATTTACCTATACCAGTCCTAACGGATGTGTAGCTACGATATCCAATTCGGTCACTGTAGTACATTGTTGCGATACAACATTCCAGATCAATGCCGGAGATGATACTACGATATGTGCAGGTAACTTCATGCCGTTGCAGGTTTCTGGCTGCTCCGGAACACCGACGTGGTACGAAATGGGAGTTGAAGGTCCTGTTCAGATTGGAATGGGAGAAGTGCTGGATGTGTTTCCGCAACAATCAACCTGCTACATGGTTGTCTGTTGTGATCCGCTGTATCCGGCATGCTGTGATACGGATACGGTATGTGTAACGGTGTTGCAATCTCCGATTCTTCAATGGCCAACCATATATCCAAATCTTTGTTATGGGCAGGGACCATTGATCCTGAATCCGGATGATATTCTTGTATTGGTCAACAATACATGGGTGCCTTCTTCGCAAGCCGGTGGTACCGGTTATTTCAGCGGACAAGGCGTCTTCGGTAACACCTTCAATCCTCCTGCAGGAAATGTTTCATATCTCATCAGTTATACTTATACATTTGGTAATGGTTGTTCAGCCACTATCTATTCTGGAATAACTGTATTGAATTGCTGTGGCGGATTAAATGTAAATGCGGGACCGGATCAAACAATTTGTGTTGGACAAACTGCGGTACTTAGTGTATCCGGTTGCAGTGGTACGCCGAATTGGTACGCCTTGACGAACGAAGGGCCGGTATTTGCCGGCTCGGGTGTTGAAGTTACTATCCAGCCTTCTCAGTCCGTTTGTTACATGGTGATTTGCTGTCTTCAGAATAATCCGGCCTGTTGTGATACGGATACAGTATGTATCAATGTACTCCCTGAAGTTGTTGTAGGCCCGATGACAGGTACACATTTTACGGCTTGTTTGCCGGCTGTATTTGGCGGAAGTGTATATTCTGTACCTGCAGTCTCCACGACCTCAACCTATGTATGGTCGGTGCCAAATGGAATGACGATTACCGGTGGACAGGGAACCAATGCGATTACCACACAATGGACGAACCTTGCTATCGGAACAGGTATAATCGGTGTGATTTGCGTGGATGTATGGACACCATGTGGATGGAGAAGAATATGCCGTCCGATTGATATCAATGTTGCTGCACCGGTTACACCGAATTCAATCAGCGGGCCGGGCAGGTTATGTCCGGGAGACACCGCCATCTACTCAGTGGCAGCTGTAGCGCGAGCTTCATCTTACAGCTGGAACATTCCGGCAGGAATGACCATCATAAATGGTGTTGGAACGAATATAATCACCGTGGTGGCGAATCCATCGTACGTTGGCGGTACAATCAGCATCATCGCTTCAAATGCCTGTGGAAACAGTCCGGCACGAACAAAGGCGCTAAGTCTGAACCTGCCGGCTCGTCCCGGTGTGATTTCAGGACCTGTATCCGGATTATGTGGTACTAACGGTGCTGTATATACAATAAATGCGGTGCCTGGTGTATCATCATACTTCTGGATCGTCACAAACGGAACAATCGTCGGATCCAACACAGGATTGTCAGTTACCGTGAACTGGAATGCCAGTTTTAGCACCGGTAGCGTAGCAGTATACAGTGTAAACGGTTGTGGAACCAGCAGTGTGCGTAATTTAACTGTGAGCGGAATACCCGCGCAACCCGGACTGATTACAGGGCCTGTGAATGTCTGCGTTGGAACGACACAGCATTATAATATCGCAACAGTGGCAGGTGCTTCAACCTATACTTGGGTTACGCCAGGAACATTGGTAGCAGGACAGGGAACGAAGGATATTGATATCCTTTACAACACAGGCACCGGTTCAAACCAATCAATAACAGTACGGGCGGCCAATAACTGTGGTATATCCACGACACGAAATCTGAACGGGATTACCATCAGTTCCTGTACACGTGAAGGATTATCAGATGATGGTCACCTCAGTGTACAGCCGAATCCGGCACATGGAGAAACAAGAATTCTCTGGAAAGCGGAAGTAACACTTGAAGGACTGCTTGAAGTTATAGATGCAGAAGGAAGAATCGTCTGGTCGAAGAATGTTGCAGGCAGTGGTGCAGTACAAGAGATCATCTTCCCTGCTGATGAATATGCACGCGGTTTATACCTGATTCGGATGAATATAGGTAGGAACATTCGCCAGGTACGTCTGGTGATCAATTAACCTTTTCCTTCCCTTTTCCCTATGGCCGCTCCTGAAAGGGGCGGCCATTTTTTATACTAAATCATCGGAAAAGAAATTTAACAGCGGGACCGCCATCCGGGGAGTCAAGAGTCAATTCTGAGTTTCTTCATCGCATCCTCAGTAGTTGCCATCTTTAAGGATTGGATAAAACGCGGACTCTTTCGGGATTTGATATAACTCTCCGCCGCTCTTGCCTGGATTAATTGGAGGTCACTTAACTCAAAAAACAATTCCCAGTCATCGGCTCGCGCAGTGTATGCACTGGTGAAGATTTTTTCTTTATGCTGTTGCAAACGTTGTTGCAAATCAAGGCATGACCCGATGTAAAACCGATTAATTTTTCTCGAATAGAGAATGTAAACAGCTGCCATGAAGTTTTTATCAAAAGGATTTGTATTAAATAAGTAACGTCGTATTCCGTTGACCATTGGTCATACGACAACGACGTTACAATTGTACCCGGGCCGGTCCCGTCAAAACAGAGTTTTGACGGGACGAACCGGCATGCCAGTGAAGGCACAGGTGTTTGATCGCGAAGCTTTGCGACAGCGCGTCTACCATCCCGCTGTACAAACCTTGTTTGACAGCGGGACCGCCATCGGGGAACTCAAGAATCAATTCTCAGTTTCTTCATCGCATCCTCAGTAGTTGCCATCTTTAAGGAATGGATAAAACGCGGACTCTTTCGGGATTTGATATACCTCTCCGCCGCTCTTGCCTGGATTAAAGTAAGATCGTTTAGTTGGAAAAATAACTCCCAGTCATCTGCCCTTACCGTAAACTCAGTTTTGAAAAATTTGCTTTCATGCTGCTGAAGCCTTTGTTGCAAATCAATGCATGACCCAACGTAAAACCGATTAATTTTTCTCGAATAGAGAATGTAAATAGCTGCCATAAAGTTTTTATCAAAAGGATTTATATTAAATAAGTAACGCCATGAATCCCGTGAACGAAGTCCACGGGATCAAGGCGTTACTACCAATGTACCCGGAGCCGGAGTCGAACCGGCATGCCAGTGAAGGCACAGGTGTTTGAGACCAGCGCGTCTACCAATTCCGCCATCCGGGCAAATATTTTAAAGAACCATCATGCCGCGTCTACCATCCCGCTGATTAAACTTTGTTTAACAGCGGGACCGCCACCCGGGCAAATATTTTAAAGAACCATCAT
>JBIIHN010000216.1:0-4067 GCA_044235745.1 Bacteroidia bacterium | reverse complement strand
CACTCCCAGAAAACCTGCCACTCCCAGAAAACCTGCCACTCCCAGAAAACCTGCCACTCCCAGAAAACCTGCCACTCCCAGAAAACCTGCCACTCCCATGACATTTTGGACCTGCCACACCCGGGCATTCATCGAACGTCCCATGCTTCCCGCAATCCGCATCTGCAACTGTTTTTCGATATTCATTTGAAGTTTGACGCTGTAAGTTTTACTTTTGCGCTTCCATGAATCAAGAGATTCTCAATCAGAAGTCTAATCCATTGATGTTGAAGCTATCCGACTATGCCCAATTGGGGAAAATGCGTTTAGCTTCTCTGGTGGTTTTTTCGGCTGCCATGGCCTTTCTGACGGCACCCGGACCGGTAAACTGGATGGCGTTTCTCTGGTTAATTGTAGGAGGTGTCCTGACTACTGCTTCCGCGAACAGTTTTAATCAGGTGATTGAGAAGGATTTAGACAAATTAATGGATCGTACTGCCCAGCGTCCTATACCGGGCAGCAGAATGTCGGCTCAGGAAGGTTTGTTGTTTGGGGTGCTAACCGGTGTTGCGGGAGTCTTTATTCTTTCCTGGTTGTTAAATCCTGCCAGCGGATTACTGGGGCTTTTATCGATTATTCTCTACACGATCGCTTACACTCCCATGAAACGTCGTTCACCTTTTGCCGTTTTCATCGGTGCGATACCGGGTGCTATCCCTCCATTGCTGGGTTGGGTGGCCGCCACGAATCAGTTCGGCATGGGCGCATGGCTGTTATTCTCCATTCAGTTTCTCTGGCAGTTTCCTCATTTCTGGTCCATTGCCTGGGTGCTGGATGAAGACTATAAAAAGGCCGGATTTAAAATGCTTCCAACCGGTGAACGCGATAAGGACTCGGCTTTTCAGTCGGTGCTTTATGCCTTCAGCCTGATTCCACTGGGATTTATGCCCTACATTTTTGGCATGGCAGGATGGATGAGTGTGTTGCTCATCGGAGCCGTTAGTCTCTGGTTTTTTTATCTTGCCCTTCAACTCTTCATTCACTGCGACATACCTTCAGCGCGTAAACTAATGTTTGGGTCCTTTGTTTATCTCCCTGTGGTTCAGATTGCACTGGTTATTGATAAAATATAAAAGCTATGGAGATGTCAGCCAACCCCATTGAAACAACAGTAAAGCCCAGAATAGCCACCCAAAAAATCGTTTTGGGACTGGGTATCGCAAGTATTATCATGTTATTTGCCGGACTCACCTCCGGATATATTGTCCGTCAGGCAGAAGGCCGATGGGCACATTTTGAGATTCCGGTTGTGTTTTATGTGTCCACCGCGATTATTCTGCTCAGCAGCGTAACACATCATCTCGCTGTTTTGGCGGTGAAAAAGAATAAGTTGCAGGAAACCAAAAACATGCTGATCCTGACCCTCGGTTTAGGTCTGGCGTTTGTTTTCACGCAGTTTATGGGCTGGAATGAGCTGGTTAAGAACGGAGTGCATTTTGTAGACCGCACCACACCATCCGGTTCTTTCTTCTTTGTAATCACCGGATTGCATCTCGCGCATATCTTTTTTGGTATCCTTGGATTGATCATCACCTCCGCAAAGTCTATCCGCGAACGCTACAGTGCAGATAATTATCTTGGCATTTCACTTAGTGCAATATATTGGCACTTTCTGGATGGCCTTTGGATTTATTTATTTGTATTTTTGGCCGTCTATCGCTAATTAATCAACCTAATCCCGAATATAAACGTATGGCTGCAGAAGCTACGATGACACAAGAGTCCGGCACCAAAGCATGGATGGGCGGACGATCTCCCTTTAATATCAGCTGGGGGAAGATGATGATGTGGTTCTTCCTTGTGTCGGACGCATTTACTTTCTCTTCACTGATTATTGCCTATGGTGCGATGCGCCATCGCTTTGCTGAAGTCTGGCCAAAAGCGAATGATGTATTTACTCATTTCCCCTTCGTAGAGGGGCACCTGCCTTTGGCATATGTAGGTTTGATGACCTTCATCCTGATCATGTCGTCAGTTACAATGGTGTTGGCAGTAGATGCCGGACACCGTCGCGATAACAAGGCGGTGGCCATCTGGATGTTCCTCACCATCATTGGCGGGTTTATGTTCCTTGGTTCCCAGGCCTGGGAATGGTATCACTTCATTCACGGTACCGAAGCAGGCGCATACCTCACAACAGACGGAGAAGTTTATCGTAACGTATCCAACGCCTACGATTTCCATGCATCGAACCCTCCTGCCGGATCACTGGTATCTCCTGATCATAAACTGATAACAGATAAGGCGCAGATTGAAGCGATCAAAAGCACCTCGCAGCATATTCATGGTGCTAATCTGGTTCATAACGAATACGGACATCCGCTGTTTGCTGATTTCTTCTTCTTCATCACGGGTTTCCACGGTTTCCACGTATTCTCCGGAGTAATGATCAACATCATTATCTTCTTCAATGTACTGGCCGGTGTATACTCACGTCGCGGTCATTATGAGCATATCGAGAAGACCGGATTATACTGGCACTTTGTAGACCTTGTATGGGTATTCGTATTCACCTTCTTCTACCTTGTTTAATCTTAGCTTGCTGAAACTACCTTATGGCATCCGATAACCATTCCTCTCATTCCCACGGATACTATACCGGGGATATCCACAATCAGTTTGTTCCGGAACATTATGATCCCAAAAATCGTTCTGTTATCTGGAGAACATTCTGGATCCTGTTGATCGTAACCATCTTTGAAGTAGGTATCGCCTTTACCTCGATTCCTAAGGATATATTGATGATTATCTTCATCGTGCTGACGATTGTGAAAGCTTATTTCATCATCGCTTTCTTCATGCACTTAAAACATGAAGCCAAAAGTTTCGGTTATACAATTATCCTTCCGTTCGTACTGATCGTTTATCTGATCGGTATGGCTTTGGCAGAGGGTAGTTTCCTGAATCTCTGGGATCGTATTTTCCCTTAAGACCGGCAGAGCGTGAAGAAAATCGCGATTCTCGTATTGGTCCTTTTCATCCCTTCTGTTTTGTACCTCTGGCTGCAAACAGGAAAGAACAATTTCGGGAAGTTGCAGATATTGGGGCCGAAAGAACCCGTTGAAAAAACCGTTGATGGAAAGGTGATGGTGGATACCATCTATCATACCGTCGGCGGTTTTTCTTTATTGGATCAGGATAGCAACCTTGTCAACGAGCAGATTGCCACCGGGAAAATCAGTGTGGTGGATTTCTTCTTCAGCACTTGTAAAACCATCTGCCCAAAAATGACAAATCAGCTGATGCGGGTGCAGCATAAGTATAAAGGTGATGCCGATGTAGTTATCCTGTCTTTTACCGTTGATCCGCTCAACGACACGCCATCCCGCCTGAAAGAATATGCCGGTCGTCATAACGCAGTGAGCGGTAAATGGTATTTTCTTACCGGGGATAAAAAGGAGATTTATGATCTGGCCCGCAATTCTTATTTCCTGACCGCGATGGAAGGAAGTGGGGCGGATCCGTTCCTCCATTCAGAACAAATGGTGCTGGTGGATAAGCAAGGCCGGATTCGTGGAATTTATGACGGAACCGATCATTTTGAAGTGAAGAAACTCATTGAGGATATTGCGGTGCTTCAGCTCGAGTATGCTGAAAAAGGCAATTAGTGTAAACTGCAACCAATATCCGGTTGTTTATGGAGGAAATAATCAAATGACTTCGCTCGATCATCTAAAGGAAAAACAAGTTTTCAGAATAGTAATGGCGCTCTCTGTGGTGGTGTTTCTTGTTGTAATACTACTGGATAGTAAAATATTGCCTCGTCCTGAACCAATGCCTGCATTTGCACGTTATCTGCCGATGCTGAATGCCATCATCAATGGTACATGCACTTTACTTTTATTGATGTCGCTTCGTGCAATTAAACGAAAGGATGTGGCGAAGCATAAGCAGCTCAATCTTCTGACGTTTTTATTGTCAAGTTTATTCCTGTTATCGTATGTCACCTACCACTGGATGAGTGATGAAACAAAGTTCCCGGTGGATAATCCTCTTCGTCCGGTTTATCTTACTATTCTCATTTCACA
>JBIIHN010000003.1:0-13061 GCA_044235745.1 Bacteroidia bacterium | reverse complement strand
CGGTGTGTTGGGAACGGAAGAAAAAGACAGTGCGCTCACCGTGTATGTGAACCGCTACCTGCGGGCGATGGCTCCGGAACTCGACTCACGGTATCGCCTTACCGTTATTCGAAATGACGATATGGTAAATGCCTTCGCCCTGCCCGACGGTCGTTTGATGATTTATACCGGCATCCTGAAAAAAATGAACACGCATGAAGAGCTTGCCGGCGTGCTGGCGCATGAAGTCTCGCATGTAGAACACCGGCATTCCATGCGCCTTATGACCAGAAGTCTTTCAGGTTATCTGTTACTGACACTGGTGTTAAACGACGTAAACGGCCTGATGACCTTGCTGATTGATAATGCACATAATCTTCAAAACCTAAGTTACTCCCGTAAGTTTGAGCGGCAGGCTGACCTTACCGGCCTTGCATTGCTCCAAAAACACAGGATAGACCCGCAGGGAATGGTCAGGCTTTTTGAGTTGTTGAGTAAGGAACAGGAAATAGAAATCCCCGGATGGATGAGTTCGCACCCGGTTTCAAAAGAACGCATTCAATACATCCGCGAAAAAATAACATCTTCACCCTACCCGGTAACCAAACATCCGGAACTACAATATCTCTTTAACCAGATAAAAAAATCTACCCATGAATGAGCGTGTAACAGGAATCGGAGGAGTTTTCCTCACCACGGAAGACCCAAAAGCCATGCGCGCATGGTACGACCGGCATCTCGGACTGAATTTCGGCGATCAGGGTCACAATAGTTTTCTCTGGAAAGAACAGGATTCCGGAGAACAGGGCCGCACCGAATTTTCCTTCTTTAAAAAAGGAACAGAGTATCTCCACCCTTCCTCTTCATCTTTTATGATCAATTTCAGAGTGAAAAATCTGGAAGCCCTACTGGAAACACTTCGCGCGGAAGGCGTGACCATTGCCGGCGATCTCCAAAAATATCCTTACGGAAATTTTGCCTGGATACTGGATCCGGACGGGAATAAAATAGAACTCTGGGAGCCGGTGGAAGAAGGATTTGACGAGGGAAAAGGATGATCAGTTTAACCCTGCTGTAGCGCTTCCTTGTACAAGCGGATAGTTTCACGAAGTCCCAGGTAAAGCGCATCGCTGATCAATGCATGACCGATGCTTACTTCCAGCAAATTTGGTATGATGCGACGGAAATAAGCCAGGTTCTGCAGGTTCAGATCATGTCCGGCGTTTACGCCCAGCCCCACTTCATCCGCCTTTCTGGCTGCTATCAGATAAGGCAGAACAGCAGCATCCGGATCATCCTGAAATCCAGAAGCATAGGCCTCTGTATACAACTCTATCCGGTCGGTGCCGGTAGTAGCTGCTGCTTCAATCATCTCCGCCACCGGGTCCACAAACAGGCTTACCCGACAATGTAAGGATTTGAACAATTGTACCGTTTCGCGTAAAAACAGCTGATGGGTAATCATATCCCAGCCGGCATTCGATGTAAGCACACCCGGCGGATCGGGAACAAGCGTAACCTGTTCCGGGCGAACATCACGGATCAAGGCAATAAAATCCTCCGAAGGATAACCTTCAATATTAAACTCCGTGGTGACCACCTTCTTCAGCGCATACACATCACTGTAACGAATATGACGTTGATCGGGCCGGGGATGAATAGTAATACCATCTGCTCCAAACTGTTCTATATCTACTGCCGCCTTTATCAGGTCGGGCATATTACCACCACGTGCATTTCGCAGGGTCGCAATCTTGTTAATATTGACACTAAGTTTTGTCACCACGCTGCAAGATTAATAATAACCTTACAAATTCTTCAACTTCGGCACACTCTTTTGTGTTTAGGTTTGTAAACAACGGAACAGGATAACTGTAAGAAACGTCAGCAGATAAACGCCCTCAGCACATGAAAGATCTTCTTATGTTTGCACCGAACTTCACGGATACCCTTCCCGTTACACCCGAAACGATCAATATGTTTGCCGCCCGCCTCATCTCCGACAATGTACCACCGCTGAAACCTACAGACAGCTGTGGACGTGCACTCACCTGGATGGACGAACTCAGGGTAAATGCGCTTCCGGTTCTGCAGGGACGTGAGTTCCTGGGCCTGGTGTATAAATCCGACATCAAAAATCCGGCGGTTTCCATGCAAACAATCGCTGATGCCGGTGTTCGTTATCATCGGGTGTTTGTGTATGAAAACCAGCACGTATATGATCTTACCAAACTGGCTTCTCAACACAAACTGGATCTGGTGCCTGTACTGAATAACGAACAGGAATACATCGGACTGGTCACGGTAAACGATCTGGTCTCCTACTTCGCCGAAAGCAAGAGTGTGTACACCCCCGGCGGCATCATTATCCTCGACATCGCATTAGCGGATTATTCCATGACGCACATTGCCCAGGTTGTAGAAAGCGATGGCGCACATCTTCTCAGCGCCAGTGTATCGGCCACGCCTGATCCTGCCCGCATCGAACTCACACTCAAAATTGACAAGGTAGACCTCAGCCGTATTCTGGCTGCTTTCTTCCGACTCGACTATCATGTAATCGCCTCTTATCATCAGAGCGAACACTCGGAAGATCTGAAAAACAGATACGAATCCCTGATGAACTATCTCAACATTTAACCGTTGGTTATTCATATCCCGGCTGTCAAAAGCAGTCGGGATTTTTTATTTTCTTCGCTCCATGCATCGTTTGCGTCTTCTCCTGCTCTTCCTGCTTTTCAGCCTTACTGCTATCGGGCAGGAGTTAGCCGACAGTTTACGTCTCCAGCCTTCCGTCATCGATCAGATCATTATCACGGGCAACCGGAAAACACGCGAATACATCATACGGCGGGAACTGACTTTCCATGAAGGTGATACCCTTCCGCAATATGTACTCGAATCGGCCCTTGAACGCAGCCGTCAGAATCTGATGAACATTGCTCTTTTCAATTTTGTTGACATCAAATATTTCCAGGGACAAGGATACAGTGTGGTGATACATATCAACGTTACGGAACGCTGGTATCTCTGGCCCTCACCGGTGTTTGAAATTGCCGACCGAAACATCAATGAATGGTGGCAAACGAAGGATTTCACCCGCACCAATTTCGGGATGTTTCTGCGCCAGGAAAACTTCACCGGACGCGATGATATTGTACAGGCACAGGCACTATTCGGCTATACCCGCCGCTGGGGCCTGTTCTACACCATCCCTTACATCAATAAAAAACTCACATGGGGCCTCAGTACCGGCTTTTATGTAACACGGCAAAAAGAAATTGCCTGGAGTACGCTCGATAATAAACTGCAGTTTTACAGAAATCCGAATGACTTTGTACGCGAAGAGATGCAGACCTATATCCGTTTCACAAAGCGAAAAGGACTCTATCAGTTTTACAACACCACCATCGACTATCGCAACTCAGAAGTGGCCGACACCGTTCTGCTTCTGAATGAAAGGTACTTTACCGACAACTTCCCAAGGCAACAACATCTTGGACTATCATGGAGTTACCGTTTTGATAAACGCGATTATCAGCCGTATGCGCTGAACGGATATTTCTACGAACTGGAAGTAGCCAAAGTAGGACTCGGGTTACTCCGGCACGAACCGAACATCTGGGCCATCTCCACCGGAATCCGCTACTATCGGCCATTGGTGAACAGATGGTACGCCGGGATTGCCCTGAAAGGCCGGATCATGCAACGTGAAGGCGGCCCCTTCTTCAATCAACGCGCATTGGGTTATGGGGCTGATTACATCCGCGGTTACGACCTTTACGTGATGAACGGACAGGATTACGCACTCATCCGCACCAACCTGAAGTTTAATCTCCTCCCAAAACGCATCTATCAGTTTGGATTTCTAAATACAGAAAAGTTCAAGCGATTTCCCATTACCGTCCACCTGAACACCTTTTTTGATGCCGGATATGTCTCCGATAAACAATTTGATGAAGGCAATCCGCTCAGCAATACCTGGCAATACGGATACGGCCTCAGCCTCGACCTGATCACCTATTATGATGTAGTGCTGCGCTTCGAGTATGCCCTCAATAAAATGGGCGAGCAGGGACTCTATTTCCGGATGGGCACGGTTTTTTAACAATCTTTTCTCGAAAAACCGGAGGCGGATACTGTCCGGCATCTGTGATTTACCGTACTTTCGTAGAGATGAAAATAGCCCTGTACGCCCGACAGATAGCCGAAGAACATTTTCCCTTTATCCGCGAACTACTGCTCGAATTGCAAAAACACCAATGCAAACTTTTTATTTATCATCCTTTCCTGCACCAGATACGGCACCTCATGCAGGGATTACCGGACACAGTATCCTTCCATTCAGGATCAGAAATCAGAGGCAAAGTAGATTTTCTTTTCAGCCTGGGGGGAGACGGAACTATTCTGGATACGCTCACACTGGTTCAGGATAGTGGCATACCGGTAGTTGGAATCAACGTAGGGCGACTGGGCTTTCTCACAGCGGTAGGGACGGAAGATATCAGCGCAGCAGTAGAGTCGCTGGTGAAAGGTCATTACTCCCTTGATAAACGGCGGCTGCTTCGGCTTGAGTCGAACCGCAACCTGTTCGGCGGGGTGAATTATGCCCTCAATGAGCTGACCATTCACAAGAAAGACAGCTCCAGCATGATCATCATAAACACGTATCTGAACGGCGAATACCTGAATTCCTATTGGGCCGATGGGCTGATCATCGCCACCCCGACCGGCTCTACGGGTTATTCAATGAGCTGCGGAGGACCGATCGTAGCGCCCTACTCCGGGAATTTCGTTATCACCCCCATCGCCCCGCACAACCTCAATGTACGACCGATCGTGGTTTCCGACCAGAACGTCATTTCCCTTGAGGTTCAGGGGCGTAGCCAATATTTTCTCGCCACTCTGGACTCCCGTTCGGTTACGATTGACTCTGCCATTTCGCTGGCCGTTCGCCGGGAAGATTTCACCATGAACCTTGTTCGTCTTGGCAGCAGCAACTTCCTTGACACGCTGAGAAAGAAGTTAAACTGGGGTCTTGACACCAGAAACTAAACCATTAACCAAATCGTAGAAGTTCTATACCTTATGTTATCCGGAAAATATTATTTTTGTCCGAAGGTCCCCCAAACGCTATGAAGAAACACCTACTCATCTGCTTTGCATTTCTCACTCTCTTCACTTCCGTAAGTGAAGCACAAAGGTTGCGTGCCCGTTGGAAAGCATACCGTTATGAATGGAGTTTTGGGTTGGGGGCCAGTAACTTTCTTGGTGAACTTGGTGGAGCCAATCAAATCGGAACCAATGGATTTAAAGATCTGGAGTTTAGCCTTACCAGACCTTCTGTTTCCGTTGGTCTGCGTTATAAACTTTCACCGGCATTCTCGATTCATAGTCACCTTACCTATGGTCATGTTCGCGGAGATGATAAACTTACCAAAGAGTTTTTCCGAAATAATCGTAACCTGAATTTCAAATCCAATATCTACGAATTCAACGTCAACTTCGAAGCTGCCCTGCTTTCACAGCGTGAAGGTGGAATTTATCGTCTTCGCGGTGTGCGCCGTTCCACTTCCTTTGAAGGTTCGCTGTACGGATTTGCAGGAATCGGGGTCTTCCACTTTAACCCGAAAGGACAACTTGGAGATGAATGGTACGAGCTTCAACCTCTTGGAACAGAAGGACAAGGCATTTCAGAAGCCCGCGAAAAATATAAGCGCACACAGATTTGTATCCCGCTTGGTGTTGGTGGACGTTACTTTTTCAACCGTCGTTGGGGTGTAGGCTTTGAATTCGGTATCCGTAAAACCTTTACCGACTACATCGATGATGTCAGCAAAACTTATTACGATAAGGAGGCTATCCGCCAGAAAAGTGGCGATATCGCTGCTGCCTTGTCAGATCCGAGTCTTGGTTTGAGCGAAGCAGCCTCCCTCGAAGGTCAACAACGTGGAGATCCCCGCGATAAGGATGCGTATATGTTCGCTATCATCAGCCTGCATTATAAAATCCGGACAGGTCGCACCAACTTCCCGATTTTCTGATCGATCGTTTAAATTTGCGCCTGACTTCCGGCAGGAAGCAGACAATTATTTGCACATTTCACCGTTCAGGTCAGCACATGAGGTTCAAAAGACTTATACTCTTCATATTAATAGGCATCAGCACTTTCGATGCTTTTTCACAGTCGCGTGAAGCGGGTATAGCGATCGGGCTGATGGGCTATCGGGGCGATCTGGACCCAACAATGTATGACCTGACTTACATTGATCCGGGTATCGGCATCCTTTACCGACGCAGTTACAGTAATCATTGGGCCTTTAAAGCGGCTATTAATTACGGAAGAATTCAGGCTACCGATGAAAATGCAGACGATTTCTGGAGCCGCAACCGCAACCTTAATTTCAGGTCCAATATTTTAGAAGCCACCGGCCAGATCGAATTTAACTTCCTGCCCTACCAAACCGCCAGTCCATTCACCAAATGGAGTCCTTACCTGATGGCAGGATTCACGGTTTTCCGCTTCAACCCCAAGGGAAAACTTAACGACGACTGGATAGAGCTTCAGCCATTAGGCACCGAAGGACAAGGGATAGAAGGCTCATCAGAAAGGATTTACAGAAGAACGGCTCTTGCTTTCACCTTTGGAGGAGGCTTTAAGTTTAAGGTATCACGTCGCTTCGGCATCACCATCGAATCAGGAGTACGACAAACCTACACCGATTATCTTGACGATGTAAGCACTGAATATTACGATCCGATCGCCATTCGAAAAGAATATGGAAAAGCGGCAGAAGCCCTCAGTGACCGGAGTCTGGAAAAAGCTCCCGGAGGAAATATCGGGCGTCAACGCGGAGATCGCAGTAAACGAGACTATTACGTATTCACCGGTGTACAAATCACCTATACCCTTTCCAAAAAATACATCGACAACTGCCGACCTTTCAGAATAAAACTCTGGTAATTTCGTTAAGGGTCAGTTAATCCACCACCAACCCACTCAAAGGACGCAGCTTTTATTAAATTTGCGTTCCTGAATTCATGACTACCAAGGACCAAATCGATATGGCGCGTTTACCGCGCCATGTGGCCATCATTATGGATGGAAACGGACGATGGGCAAAACAACACGGAAAAATCCGCACGTTTGGCCATCAAAACGGTGTAACTGCGGTCCGTGATACGGTAGAAGGAGCAGCAGAACTGGGCATTGAAGTACTGACGCTATACGCCTTCAGCACCGAAAACTGGAACAGACCACGATTTGAAATTGATGCATTGATGCATCTGCTGGTCGATACCATCGCCAAAGAAACAGCGACGCTGATGAAAAACAACATCAGGCTGGCCACCATCGGGAACACGGAAAGTCTGCCGGCGCGTGTTGTGAAAAACCTCAATAAGTGCATCAACGACACGGCAGGAAATACCAGAATGACATTGGTACTGGCGCTCAGTTATAGCTCACGCTGGGAGATTACGCATGCTATGCAGGAAATTGCCCGCAAAGTAAAAGAAGGTAATCTGCAGCCTGACGACATCAACGAAGAACTAATCAGTAAACACCTAAATACAGCCAGCTGGCCTGACCCTGAATTGTTAATCCGCACCAGCGGGGAAGCACGAATCAGCAACTACCTTCTCTGGCAGATTGCCTACGCCGAATTATATTTCACACAAAAACTCTGGCCGGATTTCCGAAGAGAAGACCTCTTTGAAGCCATCCTTGATTTTCAGAAACGTGAACGCCGGTTTGGGAAAACTTCCGATCAACTGAAATCCGAACATGCGTAAATACCTCCTGCTACTTTTATCTTTCTTCTGTTTTCATCTTTCACCGGTACTGGCGCAGGTGGAAAATATCGGTGGACTCGATCAGATCGATTTCAGCAACCCCAAAGAATATGAGCTGGGCGGAATAACCGTGAGCGGTGTACAGTTCCTCGATGAGAGTGTACTCATCACCCTCACCGGACTTAACATTGGCGACAGATATAAGGTTCCGGGAGATGAAATAGCCAAAGCAATTGAAAACCTATGGAAGCAAGGCTTACTGGCTGATGTAAAAGTGGTCGCCACTAAAATCACCGGAGATAAAATTTTTCTCAACTTCATTCTTACCGAACGTCCACGACTCTCAAAATTTGCATTCAGCGGCATCAGCAAAAACGAAGCAGAAAAACTTCGGGAGAAAATACAGCTCGCTAAAGGAAAAGTAATTACCGAAAACCTGGTTTACCTCACACGGAATCAGGTACGCGACTACTATGTAGAGAAGGGTTACCTCTTCATCGAAGTAAACATTAAAACGGAACGCGACTCCATTGCAGGTCCCAATCAGGAGTTGATGCGCATTGATGTGGGTAATCGGCGGAAAGTTAAAATCAACAATGTCATCTTGCATGGCAACAAAGAGTTCAGTACGAAAAAAATATACCGTAAACTCAAAGGCACTAAAATAAAAGGGTGGTATAAAATCTTCAGCAACTCCAAATTCAGCGAAGAAGCTTTAGAGAAAGATATAGAAAAGGTGGAGGCCGGTTACGCCGCCAAAGGATATAGAGATGCGGTTGTTACGAAGGACAGCGTTTATCGCTTCGATGATCGATCTGTGAATGTAGAATTGTGGATCAACGAAGGCAGTAAGTACTTTTTCCGGAACATCACCTGGGTTGGAAATACCAAATACTCCTCCAACAGCCTCAGCCAGATGCTGGGAATTAAAAAAGGAGATGTGTACAATCAGGCCAAGCTGGAAGAGGGATTATTCATGAGCCAGAATCAGCGCGACATCAGCTCACTTTATATGGACGATGGCTACCTCTTTTTTCAGGTAACACCGGTAGAGGTAAATGTGGAGAACGACTCGATCGACCTGGAGATGCGGATTTATGAGGGTAAGCAAGCCACCATCAACCGCGTTACAGTAAAAGGGAATACAAAAACAAACGATAAAGTAGTGCTTCGGGAGATTCGTACGAAACCGGGAGAACTCTTTAACCGCGCCGATATTATCCGAACCCAGCGCGAACTGGCTCAGTTAGGCTACTTCGATCAGGAGAAGTTATCAGTAAATCCAAAGCCCAATCCTGCGGACGGAACCGTAGATATAGAATACACGGTTGAAGAACGTCCTTCCGATCAGCTGGAACTTTCCGGTGGTTGGGGCGGAGGAGCAGGTGTAGTCGGAACCCTGGGGATCTCGTTCAATAACTTCTCGGCAAGAAATATCTTCAATACTAAAACCTGGTCCCCACTACCTAC
Organism: Bacteroidia bacterium; assembly: GCA_044235745.1. Taxonomy (GTDB): domain Bacteria; phylum Bacteroidota; class Bacteroidia; order AKYH767-A; family OLB10; genus JAJTFW01. The sequence continues at coordinate 3,818 of JBIIHN010000003.1, read as the reverse complement.
AGGCGATGGTCAGCGTTTGAGTTTGCGATTCCAGTCAAACGGGCGCTTCTTCCAGAGTTATAATGCATCGTTCACAGAACCTTACCTCGGCGGCAAGAAACCCCATGCCTTCAGTGTTAGTTTGTATGAATCAGTACAGACAGATGGATTACCAAAGAGTGACGCTAACCGATCTGTTTTAAAGATCAGTGGGATATCAGTAGGATTAGGACGACGTTTGAAGTTCCCCGATGACTTCTTTCAAATTTATCACGAACTTACTTACCAGCGTTACTCACTCGATCAATGGACTGGCACGTTCCTCTTCAGCGACGGAACCTCTAACAATATCAATTTCGAGCAGACTATTTCACGTAATTCTGTTGACGGACTTATCTGGATACGTAGCGGATCGCAGATTAGCTTCACCATCCAACTCACACCACCATGGAGTTTATTTGACAAGGAGACCGATTTCAAAGAAGCATCAGCGGCACGCAGGTACAAATGGATCGAATATCACAAATGGAAATTCAGCAGTGCTTTTTACAAGAGTATCGGCAGTAAGTTCGTTTTATTCACACGCGCCCAACTGGGTATACTGGGTTACTACAATCCTGATATCGGCTTCTCTCCTTTCGAGCGCTTCTACCTTGGAGGTGACGGCCTGAGCGGCTTCGCACTTGACGGCCGGGAAATCATCGCACTTCGCGGATACGAAAACAATACGGTGACACCACGACAATCCGGGAGTTATGTGGGAGGAACAACATATCATAAGTACACGATGGAATTGCGATTCCCGGTTTCTCTTAACCCATCAGCCACTATCTACACCCTTGCATTTCTGGAAGGCGGAAATAACTACCTCGGCTCTAAAAACTTCAACCCGCTGAACATCAAACGCTCAGCAGGTTTCGGTGTTCGTATTTACCTGCCCATGTTTGGATTACTTGGTCTTGACTGGGGATATGGATTTGATGAGATTGAAAACCTCCCGGGGGTAAACGGCGGACAGTTCCACTTCACCATCGGACAGCAATTTTAATCAGTTCAAAGCGTTTACTGATACCTTGTTTGACCCTGTCATGAAGAACGGCTAAAGATACGCCGGTACTTAGCTGCGTAAACGAAGAAGAGTTACCGGCAAGCGCTGCATAAAATTCTGAAAAGCAGCCGTATCCTCTATCAACAATAGACTGTCACACTTGGCGGGCTATCAGAAATTGAATAAATTTGGCACGATAATTTACATCGGGGAAAAAAACCTCATTACATGAAGAAGTTCATCCTTGCGTTTACCCTCTTAACCGGAATTTGCTCCAGCATGCCGGTAATGGCACAGAAGTATGCCTACATTGACTCCCAGTACATCCTCGATAACATCTCCGAGTACAAAGCAGCGATGCAGCAGCTTGACCAGCTCAGCATTGCCTGGCAGAAGGAAATAGAAGCCAAGTACGCGGTGATTGACAAACTCTATAAAGACTATCAGGCAGAGCAGATTCTCCTCACGGAAGAAATGCGTCGCAAGCGGGAGCAGGAGATAACCACCAAGGAAAAAGAGGTAAAGGAATTTCAAAAGCAAAAGTTTGGCTACGAAGGTGAGCTCTTCAAGAAAAAACAAGAACTGATCAAACCCATTCAGGATAAAATTTACAATGCCGTAAAGAAGATTGCCACAGAGCAATCATACGCTGTTATTTTCGACAAATCGGGTGATTTGGTCATGCTGTACACCAACCCCAAATATGACAAGAGCGACGATGTCCTCGAAGCAATGGGGTACAAAGCCGGCAACAAAGGCGGTGACGGAGGTGCAGGCGCAGGCAGTAAACCTTCCGGTGGAGGAACCTCCACACCTTCCGGCGGCGGTGCGGATGACCGTAAATAAAAGCAATTAACAACAATAAATACTACTTACTTCAATTATCATGACAAGAATCCTTGCCATCCTGTGCGGTATCCTGCTGAGCGTCGCAGTTCAGGCACAACACTCCCATAAATTCGGGCACATTAATTCAACGCAGTTGCTCAGTCAGATGCCGGAAACCAAAACCGCTGACTCCTTGCTCCAGAAATTTGGCACATCCCTCGAAAATCAGCTGAAAACAATGACAGCGGAATACCAGGGAAAAATTGCCGACTTCAAATCAAAAGAAGGTTCCATGGCTGATCCGATCCGCGATGCAAAACTCAAAGAAATCAGCGACCTTGAAGATCGTATCCAGACCTTCCAGGAATCTGCTCAGTCATCCATGCAGAAGAAAAAAGAGGAACTCTACACTCCGGTGTTAAAGAAAGCTGAAGAGGCCATCAACGCCATTGCAAAGGAAAAAGCGTATTCTTACATTTTCGATACCAGCGCCGGCACCTTGCTCTTCGCTCAGGAATCGGATGATATCTTAACACTTGTAAAAGCCAAACTCGGTCTAAAGTAATTTAACCAGTCCGAAACAGAGACCCCGGCATCCACCGGGGTTTTTTCATGCCTTTATCCAGCCATTTGTTTCTCTTTGTTTTGATGTACTTTTGACCATGGCCAGAACCCCTTCTCCCTCCTCCCGCCCATTGGGAATTTTTGATTCCGGTATTGGCGGTCTCACCGTAGCCAATGCCATTCATGAACTGATGCCCAACGAAACATTGGTCTATTTCGGCGACACGGCGCATCTGCCTTACGGAGATAAATCGCCCGAAGCCATCCGCAAATGGTCGCAGACGATCAGTGATTTCCTGCTCACCTATCATTGTAAAGCCATCATCATCGCCTGCAACAGCATCTCCTCTGTGGCCTTTGAAACGGTAAAAAAACATGTCGGCAACCGATCCATTGTCGTAAATGTGATTGATCCGGTGGTGAACTACGTATGCGCACAACCGATAGCCAAAAAAATCGGAATCATCGGCACAAAGGCCACCATCAAATCCAATGTATACGAAGCGAAGATCAAAGCCCAATCAAAGAAAGCCGCAGTCACTTCACTGGCTACACCACTGCTTGCTCCGATGATTGAAGAGGGTTTCTTCAACAATAAAATTTCCAAAACCATCATTCACGATTATCTCGGCAGACCCAAACTGAAGAATATCGATAGTTTGATTTTAGGCTGCACACACTATCCGTTAATACGTCCGGAAATAGAGCAGTTTTACAAAGGCAAGGTAAATATCTTCGACTCGGCACGTATTGTTGCGCACCATGTACAATGGGTACTGGACGAACATCAACTGTTACATCAGGGCAAGGCCGGCAAGCACCGGTTCTTCGTATCCGATTACACACAATCGTTCGAACAAAGCACGAAGATCTTTTTCAAAGGAAAAATTAAACTGGAACAAAAGAATCTGTTTAAGGAGTAATATACTTATTAAGGCGGCAGGTCATCACAGAAATATGACGGGAAACAGGAAACCCAAAGCCTGCAGCCGGTATCCTGTAGCCGATAGTGTTTGATTAAAACAAGAGACACTTGATCGCTGCTACCACAATCAATGACGCCAGCCCGAGAATAAAATACAATCTACCAACAGCAACGCCTTTAAAGAGTGTTTTTATCCAACGCTGCGGATAGACGGTATGCAATGACACAAAATAATAAATCGGGACATAGAGCAATAAAATACGGATCACGAAGGTAATTGATCCCTAAAACAAATGAGGCCGGAAATAATCCGGCCCCATCAAATTGTTATTGTTTTCTTAGTAGAACTTCGCGCGCTTATCGACGATGCCTGCCTTTTCACGAAGAGCATTATACGATTCGTACTGACTGCGGCTTTGTAACTGTGAACGCATTTGCGCCTGAACATCTTTTACGTCAGCCGGTGCTTTTACA
>JBIIHN010000215.1:0-4092 GCA_044235745.1 Bacteroidia bacterium | reverse complement strand
CAATCGAAATATTTCAGCCGAAGTAAAAGTGAAGGTGGTAAATGAGTTAACCGATCCGGTAAGTCTGGCCGTTTATTTTTCTGAAGACAGCATTATTCAGTGGCAGAAAGATGGCTCTACCAACGTACAGAATTATGTCCACAATCACGTATTGCGCGGATCACTTAACGGAGTGTATGGAGAGAGTTTAGGACCACAGTTTGCCGGAACGGAGATCACCCGAACATACTCCGGTACACTCACACCGAATGATGCCGTAGCAGACAATGTACATCTGGTGGCTGTATTGATGAACGAAATCACCAAGGAGGTGATTCAGGTGGAAGAAGTACATCTGAAATAAAATTTACTTCATCCGGATGATGATACGGCAAAAATAATCTATCAATTCAGTAGGGGCAGGTACATACCTGTCCTTTCTTTTTTTGATTGATTTTTATTGGGAAGGGCAGGTTGCGACCTGCCCTGAATATGCGAACTGACAATGGTGTGTCGTGACCTGCCCTGAATACACGAATTGACAATGGCGTGTCGCGATCTGCCCTGCGTGTTACAACGGAGGATGGTTCATGTCTTTAATATATGTTGCATCCGCCATGATTAACATCTCCCTGTTGATTTTTCAGACTAAATTCCCCGGATAAAATTCCGGGTCAGCCTATATTTGCATTCAGGACAATAAATGATTTGAGCAGAAGATTCGTCCGGTTTTTAAAATCAACCAGGCTGGTACAACAGAAACCCTTACTGTGAGATAGCCTTCTCTGAAAACATGTGAATTGCTTCACGGCATTGCTATGCTGTAATCGCTAACGGTTACGGAGAGGAGAAATACTATCCAGGGTCATTTACAACAACATTTTAAACTATAAAACAACATGAAAAAAACCATCTTCATCGTCCTGCTGCTGACGGGACTCTTCCAACACCAACACAGTTATGCCCAAACCCAGACAGCGGAACGCAAAAAGACTTCGCGAATCAGGATTGCCAGCATATATGAGGATTGTATTCGCGGATTAGCGCTCTGTATTACAATCGGTCCATTGAGTAACCGCGATGTGTTTTTTGGCATCGAGAGGATCAACGGGAAAGAGCAATTCTGCCTTTACAAAGAAGGGATGAGCGATGCACTACAGCAGGAACTAAGCAAAGTAAGAGAATTTCCGGTTGAGAGAGATCTTCTATTCGATGAGCGTACTACCTCATCATTGGCAATTGAAGGCGAAATTTTACTGGTCAAAGGAAAATATTCCTGCACTGAGATGGAGGATCGCTACGTTATACCCATCCGTATTATTCATCAATAAAGTTTATATCATGACCTACACACTACGAACGGTGCAATGCACCTGAACAACACCAACAGCAGATATCCGCGCTTGAAACGGATAACTGCAGGAAAGTAACAGCCGAAGTGTTACATACATTCAATTCATCAATTTAAAAACAAACATCCTATGAAAACTTCTATTAAAAAACCTTTTCTTGCCATCCTCTTCCTGCTTGGAATCTTCATGATCTCCGGCGCCGACAGTTACGGTCAAACTTCTCAGCGAATACGGTTTGTATTCGGCACCCGTTCTCATCCAAACAGTGATGGAAAGGGCTGCGAAGGAGACAAAGGCTTATGCGTCCTCCTCTATACTACCAAAGATATCGGCAAAGTAACCGACGCGAATACCGGTATTACTGAAATGAGTGTGGAGGGCGATCAGATGACCTTTAATATTCTCAGTGATAATTCACCGGCTGAACAACATGAAAATTACTTTTATGTATACAGCGACATCACTGTGCCGGCAGAAGCTGCCCGTGCGTTCGGATATTCATCCATCATCATCAAAAAGGGAAAGTATCCTCTTAACAAATCCCGAAACCCGCTTGGTCAGACCGTGTTACCCGTCATTACCAGGTAAGAACAACAACCCTACACCGGCTGTCAGATGGCGGCCGGTGTTTATTACATTCAAACAAAACCTATGTCGAATACTATCCGCACCACACTCAAACTACTTGTTTGTACAGTACTACTTCTTTCCAGTTCCTCCTGCTCGTTTATATTCAAAACGGTTGGAGGTTATCGTAAACTTATGCCTGTATCAGATAAGGAACATCGGCGGCTGCTCAAGAAGCTGGATGCCAACCCGGATTTTGCGTTTTCAGCAGATACTAACTATATACTTCGTATGCAGTCTGATTTTCCGGATTCATCGCATTTCCTGATGATTAAAAATCATTACCAGCCGGTTCAAATGATCTTATTCGGGCACTCCCGGTACAAGAGCTATCATCTGCCCAACTGCTATGCTCCCGGAGTGCCTCATCTTGCGTGGAACAAAGGAGGTCGTCTAGATCAGTATCCACCCATCAATGGTGCTCCTATCGACTCGCTGATTACTTTCGACAAACTCATAGGTTATTTTAAGCCGTTTGGTCATCAGCAGGTGTACGCAGTAGGACCGAGCGAACCGAATACGGTTGTGATGCTATGGAGCAGATTAATTTTCAAAGAATCAAAACGCCTCAACCGTTATATCAAGAAGAACCTGAAGCTCGCCAATGAACCGTATCGTATTCTATATGTGAACTTAGACAACATGTTTTATGACTTAGACGCAGACGATGAGAAGTAAGTTGTAAATGACCAGGAAGATGTCCGATGCCTGAAAATTGATTTGCACAGAGAAATGCGGCCCACAGAAACATCCGGTTCAAAGGCAGGGATTATCAGACTAAAGTCAACATCGGATTTGAGTCAACATAATATCACGATAAGAGCTGTTTCAGTTTAGCCGTTGATGAAGTCCCGATATCCTTTCGGGGTTGGTTTTGCAATTGTTTTCTAAGCAATTTATAACCAGCGCAATCGCAAAGAACAAATCCGATGGACAATCGACCTGAAACACCTAACTTTGCGCCGCAGAAATTGTTCTTCAACCAAGAAGAACACAGACTATAAGCGCTATGCCACAAGATCGTTTCCAGGGCCATGATTACTTCCTCATGGATGAACTCCTGACAGAAGAACACCGTTTGATTCGTGACTCCGTTCGCGAATGGGTTAAACGGGATGTATCTCCCATCATTGAAGATTACGCACAACGTGCCGAATTCCCCACACAGATCATCAAAGGTCTGGCAGGTATTGGCGCCTTCGGACCGTATATCCCAACAGAATATGGCGGAGGGGGACTGGATCAGATTTCATATGGTCTCATCATGCAGGAAGTAGAGAGGGGAGACTCCGGTGTGCGTTCAACGGCATCGGTACAAAGCTCGCTGGTGATGTATCCGATTTACACCTATGGATCGGAAGAGCAGCGGAAAAAATATCTCCCGAAACTGGCTACCGGTGAAATGATGGGTTGCTTCGGACTTACCGAGCCGAATCACGGATCGAATCCTTCCGGCATGCTCACCAACATTAAAGATGCCGGTGATCATGTGATCCTGAATGGTGCGAAAATGTGGATCAGCAATGCGCCTTTTGCCGACATTGCTGTGGTATGGGCAAAGGACGAAGAAGGGGTTATCCGCGGCCTCGTGGTAGAGCGCGGCATGGAAGGCTTTACTACGCCCGAAACCCACAATAAGTGGTCGCTGCGGGCCAGTGCTACCGGTGAACTGGTATTCGACAACGTGAAAGTACCGAAGGCGAATATTTTCCCGAATGTAAAAGGTTTGAAAGGTCCATTGGGCTGCCTGAACTCTGCCCGCTACGGTATTGCCTGGGGCGCGATCGGAGCGGCAATGGACTGTTATGATACGGCCTTACGGTATAGTCAGGAGCGGATTCAGTTCGGTAAACCGATTGGTGCATTTCAGTTGCAGCAGAAGAAACTGGCGGAGATGATCACCGAAATCACCAAAGCTCAGTTGCTCACATGGCGTCTAGGTGTGCTGAAAAACGAAAACCGCGCCACCCCTGCACAGATATCGATGGCTAAGCGGAACAATGTGAATATGGCGATTCAGATAGCACGAGAAGCACGCCAGATATTGGGTGGCATGGGCATTACAGGAGAATATCCGATTATGCGACACATGATGAATCTGGAGAGCGTAATCACCTATGAAGGAACGCACGAC
>JBIIHN010000214.1:0-4093 GCA_044235745.1 Bacteroidia bacterium | reverse complement strand
CAATGGCCAAGCAGCACCTGTAGTGATCTTAAATGCAATCGGTCAACCGGTCTATTCGAATACGATTTCAATCGAAGAGGGAGATCTTTCTACGACGATGGACCTCCGTTTTCTTCCCCGCGGTGTGTACTTTCTTCAGATCGTTTCTTCCGACCAATCTATTGTCAAGCGGCTCATCATTCAATAGGCAGCGGTCGTAAAAACCCTCTAAAAAAAAGAGACTGTCTCATTTGTATGGGGCAGTCTCTTTTTTTCGGGCATCGGATGGAGTGAGTGTCTTTATAAAGCAATTCCCAACCTTTCAAATTTCATTCAGAGAGAGCCTTTTATTAAATCCCGTGAAACCCTACCCGTCGAAAAGTCAAATCAGTATGTACCAAAAAAAAGGAGCCGGTGAACGGCTCCTTTATCTGGTTTATGTACTCTTAGGTTTATTCTGCGGAAGTTTCACCACCCTCTGCCTTCGGCGCTGCCTTCTTGGCACGGCTACGACGTGTTGTTTTAGCAGCAGCTTTCCTGGATGATTTTTCACCGAGGAGATTCTCATTGAAGTCCACCAGTTCAATCATCGCCATTTCAGCAGCATCACCGGGACGGTTACCTACTTTAATGATACGGGTATATCCACCCGGACGATCAGCTACCTTCGCGCTAACTTCACGGAACAGTTCAGTAACTGCATCCTTATTCTGAAGGTAAGAGAACACCACACGACGGGAATGTGTAGAATCATCTTTCGATTTCGTAATGAGGGGCTCAACGTAAGTACGGAGCGCCTTGGCCTTGGCAACTGTGGTAAAGATGCGCTTATGCGTGATCAGTGACACTGCAAGGTTGCTCATAAGAGCATAGCGGTGTCCTTCCTTTCGACCGAGGTGATTATCTTTTTTACCGTGACGCATGATGTAATTGTATTGTTATTCTTTCGCTGACGCGGGGTTAATATTAATTTTCTTTATCAATGCCGTATTTGGCAATGTTCATTCCGAAGCTCAGGCTCTTGCTGCGCACGAGTTCTTCAAGTTCTGTAAGAGACTTCTTTCCGAAGTTGCGGAACTTCAAGAGATCTGCCTTGGTATAGCTAACCAGATCGCCCAGTGTTTCCACATCAGCTGCTTTTAGGCAGTTGAGTGCACGAACGCTGAGATCCATATCCACCAACTTTGTCTTCAACAGCTGACGCATATGAAGAGTTGTCTCATCAAGCTCTTCTGCCACCTGCTTTGGTTTGCTCTCGAGAGTAATCTTCTCGTCACTAAACAACATGAAGTGATGAATAAGAATTTCCGCAGCTTCACGCAAGGCATCCTTCGGATGAATAGACCCATCAGAAGTGATTTCCACAACGAGCTTTTCGTAATCCGTCTTTTGTTCTACGCGATAGTTTTCAATGAAATACTTCACGTTCCGGATAGGCGTATAAATTGCATCCAGGAAGATGGTTCCGATCGGAGCACTATTGGTTTTATTTTCCTCGGAAGGAACATAACCACGACCCTTTTCAATTGTAATATCCATCTGCAGTTTCACAGAAGAATCCATATTACAGATTACGAAGTCAGGATTCAGTACCTGGAAGGCAGTAGTATGCTTTGCAATATCACCGGCGGTGAATGTTTCTTTGCCGTTGATCATCACATGCACTTTTTCGGTATCGGTACCTTCAATCTGCTGTTTGAAACGTACCTGCTTAAGATTGAGGATAATTTCAGTTACATCCTCAATTACACCTTTAATCGTTGAGAATTCATGATCGACTCCGGCAATTTTAACCGAAGTGATGGCAAAGCCCTCTAACGAACTGAGCAGGATTCTGCGCAGAGCATTACCGACCGTAATTCCGTAGCCTGGTTCAAGCGGACGGAATTCGAACTGACCGAAGGTTTCAGTCGAGTGATTCATAATCACTTTATCCGGTCGCTGAAAAGCTAATATCGCCATGTGAGTTATTTGTATTTAGTGGTTACTGTTTAGGTGTTTGCCGGTTTTCAGGCCCGGTAAGCCTTTCCATCAACTGATGGATTACTTAGAGTACAACTCGACAATCAGTTGCTCCTTGATATTCTCAGTGAGCTCTTCACGTGCAGGAGGATTGATGAACTTACCAGCCATCTTGCTGCCATCCCATTCCAGCCAGCTATACTTACCGCTACGGGAAGCAAGTGCGTTATTGATGGTCTCGAGCGATTTTGATTTCTCACGAACGGCCACAACATCACCTGCACGCAGGGTGTAAGAAGGAATATTCACCAACTTACCATTAACGGTAATATGACGATGAGACACAAGCTGACGGGCACCATCACGTGTTGGCGCAAGCCCAAGACGGAAAACCACATTATCGAGACGTGACTCGATCAGTTTGAGGAGGTTTTCACCTGTAATCCCCTGCATACGTGCAGCACGATCGAAGATCTTTGCGAACTGACGTTCGAGGATACCATACATGTATTTCACCTTTTGCTTTTCCTGAAGCTGAGTTGCATACTCAGACACTTTAGCGCGCTTCTTATTCTGCCCGTGTTGACCGGGAGGATAACTGCGCTTTTCAAAGTTCTTATCAGGTCCAAAGATCGGCTCGCGGAATTTGCGGGAGATCCTGGTTTTTGGGCCAATATATCTTGCCATTTTTTAGTGTAGTCTTTTTCGGGTTTGACCGTTGGAATTAGATACGACGACGCTTTGGAGGGCGACAACCGTTGTGAGGGATTGGAGTGATGTCAATGATTTCAGTAACTTCCACTCCGGAATTGTGAATCGTACGAATTGCTGATTCACGACCGGAACCAGGTCCCTTTACAAACACCTTAACCTTGCGAAGACCGAGGTCGTATGCCACCTTGGAGCAATCTGCGGCAGCCAACTGCGCTGCGTAGGGTGTATTCTTTTTGGAACCACGGAAACCCATCTTACCTGCAGATGCCCATGAAATCACCTGTCCGCTGGTATTGGTCAGGCTGATGATGATGTTATTGAAAGTAGCATTGATATGCGCCTCACCGGCAGCCTCCACTTTAACTACTTTCTTTTTTACGGCTTTTGTTTGTTTAGCCATTGGTCAGAACTGTATGTTTAGACGTTAAATTAATTACTTGGTAGCCTTTTTCTTGTTGGCAACAGTCTTCCGCTTTCCTTTACGGGTACGGCAGTTATTCTTGGTACGTTGACCACGAACCGGCAACCCTACACGGTGACGGATACCACGGTAGCAACCGATATCCATCAGGCGTTTGATATTCAATTGATTTTCTGAACGCAACGCACCTTCAACTTTAAACTCATCATTGATGATCGTACGGATTTTGTTGAGTTCATCATCGTTCCACTCATGCACCTTCTTGTCGAAGCTGACGCCAGCCTCGGTAAGGATGCGCTGAGCCGATTGACGGCCAATGCCATAAATGTAGGTAAGACCAATCTCACCTCTCTTGTTTTTTGGTAAATCAATACCAGATATACGAGCCATTATTGCTGTAATTTCTAATTGTTAAACGAATCTAAGATTAACCCTGGCGCATCTTGAAGCGTGGGTTCTTTTTGTTGATCACATACAAGCGTCCTTTGCGACGAACGATCTTGCATTCAGCGCTGCGCTTTTTGAGGGAAGGGCGTACTTTCATTTTAATCTTAGCTTACCACGAGGGTGTTTATTTATAACGGTACGTTATGCGTCCTTTGGTGAGATCATAGGGAGACATCTCTACTTTCACTTTATCGCCGGGAAGGATCTTGATGTAGTGCATCCGCATCTTTCCACTGATATGAGCGATGATTTCATGTCCGTTTTCCAGCTCAACACGAAAGGTCGCGTTGGAGAGGGCTTCGGTAATCGTGCCGTCTTGTTCGATAGCCGGTTGTTTTGACATTAGATCAGGCGAGTGTTTCTATTTTCTCGGTTATGTAACTATTTTCGGTGATGGCCAGTTCAATGTCTGAGAACGAACTCAGAATATCAGGCTCGCCATCGGTTATGGCAATGGTATGTTCGAAGTGCGCTGCCGGTTTACGATCTCCGGTGATGACCGTCCATCCATCTGATAACTGACGGATCTGGCGGGTTCCCATATTGATCATTGGTTCAATCGCAATGGTG
>JBIIHN010000213.1:0-4094 GCA_044235745.1 Bacteroidia bacterium | reverse complement strand
TACTTCATCATTTAACATTCCGGTGATTTCTGAAATCAAGGCGTGAGCTTCTTCCTTGTGCAGGTTCATCTTCCAGTTGCCGGCAACAATTTTTCTTGACATAGGAGTATTAATACATGGCAAATATATTCCAAACGCATGAGTTTTTTATTCGGTTTCAATGAATATCTTGACGAGTAAAACCTGTTGGCTTTTAAAAATATGTTAGTAGGTTGTCCCGCTGCATAAGAACTTATTGTTGATGATCTTACGGTGTATGCCAGCTGCTTAATATAATACAGATATTTCACGTGGTGAATTGCCTGTGTAAACTATCTCGCGGATTTTTATTCATCCATTATAGGGGCCATCGGATACAATCGTTTTTTCCTGTGAAATCTGATAGCGTCAGTTTTAATATGTAAAGACTCAATTATGCTGCCTGCATCATGAGTGGGGTCAGTTCTCTGTATAGCATTTCGTTGTTTCTTACCATTGTGCGAAGGTCATAATTGGCTTCCACAGTTTTTCTGGCGGACTCGCCAAATACTTTTCGCAATTGCGGATTTTGATGTAGTCGAAGTATTGCGTTTGCCAGTCCTTGATGGTCCTTGTAGGGAATTAACATGCCGTTTTTACCATCTGATATTGCTTCTTTAGACCCATCTGTCGCATTTGCAATTATGGCTTTTTGCATGGCCATTGCTTCAAGTATTCCAATCGGTAAACCATCCCAAAATGATGGTAATGTGTAGATGTCTAAAATACTAAGTATTTCCGGTATCTCGGTTGTGAATTTGTGAAATGTGATCATGTCGCTCACGTTTAAATCGTTTGCTAACTTTAAGCCGACTTGTTTCAGGGCGTCACCGCCGATGAGTAATAATTGAATATCACGCGTTGTTTTTGCAATTTCAGAAACAGCCCGTATCAAAGTGAAAGGATCCTTTTTGACGGTCGTCCTTAATACGCAGCCTATGATGGTTTTTCCCTGCTGAATACCAAGCTCCTGTCGAAGATCAGTTGTTTTTTTATCCGGGTTATATCTGTTTAGATCAATACCGTAATTAATCACTCTCGATCGTTTTATGTTAAAGTGATTTAATCCATTCTTTTGAATTGATTTTGAAACGTTGATGGTTATATTAACCTGGTCTGTAAGAAATTTTTCTGTTAGTTCACGAGCTTTACGCACATGGAATGCCTGATCCTGATGAAATGACCAGTTGTGCACAGTATAAATGCTGGGTATGCCCAGGTTGCGGGCCGGAAAAATTGTATTGCTTAAAGCGCGGGTGCCATGTGCATGTAAGATATCAATTTCTTCCTTTCGCAGAATCTCTTTGACAGTATTGTATGTACTAGCATTGAATGGATTTAGTGTTTCAACCACATAGGTTTTTATGCCTGATTTCTTTAGTTGATCCACCATCGGTCCATCCGTAAAGGATAGTACTACAGGCTCAAATTCACTTTTGTTTAATCCGTTAACAAGATCGAGTATTTGGGATTCTCCCCCTCCAATTTGACCCTGACGGATTGTTTCTAAGATTTTAATTCTATTTACTGCCATGATGTTTGTATTTAGGCGGTGGTTTTTTCGAATATTGCTTTATGGGGAGTATGAATCTAACGATTGCTTAACTACTTTATCCTGAATAAAGAAATATATATAATCAAGGTAGTTCAAGGGAGGTGTATAGTTTGAATATGTCAGCTTCTGGTTTTAGTAACCAGATGGCGTTGTTCTTAGTAGGGCTATTACCATACCGGTTTTACAGTTTATAGGATTTGGAATATTGATTTTTAGGTATAGATACAATCAGAAAAAAAAGAATGTTTGCAAAAAGTCGAAAACCTTACATGTTTCAGGAATGATATAATGGTCGGTTATAAACGAGATAATGCCTTTTAAGGTTGTAGGTTTTTCCGACTGAAATATTATCTTTGAGTCAGATACTTTTATGAGCATCGAACAATAAATGATTTCCTGCTATTTTGATGGTTTTGCAACAAGTCATTTTATTTTCTAGAAAGTTTTAATCTTGCTTTGTCCCCATTTCCCTGATCAGTTTAGTTAGTACCATTGTGGAAGTTCGCTGAATCGATTTGGTGAGATGAAAAGTATGATATTAACCATTGTTTTTTCTTCAAAGCCTATAACAGAACTTATCTTTTTTTTACGAGGCGTTTCATAGGAATTTTTCTTCAGGAAAAAATTTAGACAAACTTTTGTATATGTTTGACTCTTTTAGCAATTGACTGAAAATATTTTATCCGCAGCCGGTAGTATAGTGCTGAAAGAATGAGGAAAATTATACAGATAGTTAGAATGTAAGATCGATTTTTATAAAAAAATGGTCAATAGAAAGATAAAATAGTTGCCATTTGATTTTTAAAACATTTAAAGTGAGAATCTGGTTCAGAAGCCGATATATAAATATATAAATGGCTTTTATTACTTTATGGCATTTTGGATTTTTAGCAAGCTACGCAATAAGTCTTCAACCTGATCCAGAGGAATCATGTTTGCTCCATCGCTGAGTGCTTCAGCCGGATTGGGATGGGTTTCGAGGAAGATGCCGTCAGCGCCTGTTGCGATTGCTGCTTTGGCGATGGTAGCGATAAAATCGGGACGGCCACCTGTTACACCGCTGGAACTGTTGGGTTGTTGTACACTGTGCGTGATGTCCATGATAACAGGGCATCCAAATTGTTTCATTTCAGGAATGCCTCTGAAATCAACAACCAGATCGCCATAACCAAAGCTCGAACCTCTTTCTGTTACCATTACTTTTGAATTACCTGCATCTTTGATCTTCTGTACTGCGAATTTCATGGCTCCCGGTGATAAGAACTGGCCTTTTTTAACATTGACGACTTTTTGGGTTTTTGCAGCGGCAACCAATAAGTCGGTTTGCCGGCACAGGAAGGCCGGAATTTGTAGTATATCCACGTATTCAGCAGCAATAGACGCCTCATGACTTTCGTGAATGTCTGTAAGCAGCGGAAGGCCTAAGTCCTTACCAACATCTGAAAGAATCCGAAGGGCGATTTCATCACCCATACCGGTATAGGAGTCTATTCTGGTACGGTTTGCCTTCCTGTACGAAGCTTTGAATACGAATGGAATCCCCAGTCGGTTGGTGATTTGCTGTAACTGATGTGCTGTCTTATAGGTAATTGCCTCTGATTCAACAACGCAGGTGCCGGCAATTAGAAAGAAATTACCGGAATCTGTATGACGAAGATG
The DNA here is from genome assembly GCA_044235745.1 of Bacteroidia bacterium. Taxonomy (GTDB): domain Bacteria; phylum Bacteroidota; class Bacteroidia; order AKYH767-A; family OLB10; genus JAJTFW01. The sequence goes on along the minus strand of JBIIHN010000213.1, from coordinate 862 downwards.
TGGGAGGGAAGGAAGCATTTTCTTTTTTTTACAAATATAACGATAGATGTAACCAACGGGATAGATCGTTCCGTTTAATTGAAACGGAGAAATGATCAGCTAACATAAAGAACCAACCCTTTCAGATATTCAGATTCCGGATGAAAAATGTTTATAGGATGATCTGGTGGTTGGGATAACTGATGTAAAATCCGGACCTCTCTCTTAGATTGCAATGCGGATTGAAATACAATTTTTCTGAATAGTTCCTTGTCGATCGCCTGAGAGCATGAAAACGTAAATAATATTCCTCCGGATTTTATCTTTTTGAATCCTTCCGTATTTAACGACCGGTATCCGATCATCGCTTTTTGCGTTTGATTCAAATGTTTTGCATAAGCGGGTGGATCCAGAACCACAACGTCATAAACTGTTTCTGATTGTCTGAGATGGCTGATAACATCGGCGCAATAGCTCTGATGTTCTCCCCCGAAACTATTCAGCTGCAGGTTTTTTTCCAGCCCCTCGATCGCTCTTTTTGAACTGTCAACCGAATGGACGAGATGGGCCTCTGCATGAAGTGCCGCAATAGAAAACCCTCCTGTATAGCAAAATGTGTTGAGTACATTTTTTCCTTTAGCATATCGTGCCAGCAAGCTTCTGTTTTCACGCTGGTCAAGAAAAAAACCTGTTTTTTGCCCTGAAATAAAATCTACTGAGTATTTAAGTCCGCTTTCCAATACGTATTCCGGAGGCGCGTATCCTTCCTCTTTATAAAGAAAACCATCGCCATCAGATTGGTGACCATGTTTAGACATCGTATCTGTACTTTTGTCATAAACTGCCTTTATACCATTACATTGATTTACGAGAATCTGACATA
>JBIIHN010000212.1:0-4117 GCA_044235745.1 Bacteroidia bacterium | reverse complement strand
CCTGTTTTCTTCTTTCTGATTGATAACCTTAGGTATGATCAATGGAAAGTCATCCAGCCGGCCTTATCCGAGTTGTTTAAAATGGTGGAGGAAGAACAATACTGTTCCATTCTCCCGACGGCTACTCAATATGCCCGAAACGCGATTTTTGCAGGGATGATGCCGGCTGATATTCAGAAGCGATTTCCTGATAAATGGATCGGAGACGATGAAGAAGAAGGGAAAAATAACTATGAGGAGTTTTTTCTGCAGGATCAGTTACAGCGATTGCGGAAAAGCTATAAGATGTCCTATAATAAAGTTACCAATTTTGAAGCCGGTAAAGCGCTGGTCGATCAGGTCAGTAATCTCTTTAGCAACAAGTTGAACGTAATTGTTTACAATTTTGTCGACATGCTTTCTCATGCCCGCACGGATATGCAGGTGATCAAAGAGCTCGCCGAAGACGAAAAAGCATACCGGTCGATTACGCGCTCATGGTTTCAGCATTCTCCTTTATTGGAAATGTTTCGCCGGATTGCAGAGCGCCCCTGTAAAGTGATCATCACCACCGATCACGGAACAATCAGAGTAAAGGAGCCATCCAGAATTATCGGCGACAGAAACACGAATACCAACCTCAGGTACAAGCAAGGTAAAAACCTGAACTATGAGAAAAAGGATGTGTTGGAAATACGAAATCCCCAGGAAGCGTTTTTACCCAGGGTGAATGTGAGTACTACGTATGTGTTTACGAAAGGCGACAAATTCTTCGCTTATCCAAACAATTTTAATTATTATGTGAATTTCTACCGTAATACCTTCCAGCACGGTGGTATCTCTCCTGAAGAAATGATCATTCCCGTTATTACCATGCAAAGTAAAGTATGAAGCGTTTTTGGATAAGCAGGACGCCCGAAGACAATCCTGGTATTGCCGGGGAGTTGCTGCAAACACAGAACTTACAAAAGGTGATTTGCTTTTATGGCGCTATGGGAGCCGGCAAAACCACATTTATTCGGTCGCTCTGTGAACAACTTGGGGTAGAGGATCAGGTGCAAAGTCCTACTTTTTCTATTGTGAACGAGTACAAAAACGGCTCCGGTGAGCCGGTTTATCATTTCGACTTTTACCGGTTGAAAAATGAGGAGGAAGCTTTCGATTTGGGGTATGAGCAGTATTTGTTCTCCGGCTATTTTTGTTTAATTGAATGGCCTGAGAAAATATCCGGTCTGCTGGATGGAATACCGCACTCGGTAGTTACTATCCTGCCGGAAGGAGAAAACAGGCGAATTAGCTTGGAAAATGACTAAAGGAATTTCAGGGTTGTCGGCATTGGCACAACAAGGTGTTTTACTTCCTCAGGAAAGCGTGCTGGAAGTAGGGAAAGTGAGAAAGGATTTGTTTATCGGGATACCAAAGGAGACTTCATTTCAGGAAAACAGAATCCCGCTCGTGCCGGATGCAGTGGGATTGTTGGTCGCTCACGGCCATAGAGTTTTGATTGAGACCAATGCAGGGATAACAGCGAACTATACCGACTCTGATTACAGTGAAGCCGGTGCGCAGATCGCTTATTCGCCGGAGGATGTTTACAAAGCAGACATGATCCTGAAAGTTGCTCCCCCATCTTTGACGGAGCTTGAACTGATGAAGGATAAACAGTCGCTGATGTCTATTCTGCAAATTGGAATGCAGCCGGAAGGTTTTATTCAGCAGTTAAGCTCGAGGAAAATCACTGCTCTGGCGTATGAGTATTTAAAGGATGAAACGAATATTTATCCGGTCATTCAGGCAATGAGCGAAATAGTAGGTAGCACAGTTATCTTGATTGCATCTGAATTGCTGAGCAATACTTCCGGCGGAAAAGGGGAGTTGCTCGGTGGGGTGCCGGGTATTCCACCTACAGAAGTCGTTATTATCGGTGCAGGTACCGTTAGTGAATATGCCGCAAGAGCCGCAATGGGATTAGGGGCGAATGTGAAGATTTTTGATACATCTGTTTACAAGCTTCGTCGCATCCAGCGGAATCTGGGCAGCCGTGTGCATACTTCAGTCATTAGTCCAAATGCATTGTTAAAAGCGCTAAAAACCTGTGATGTGGCTATTGGTGCGATCTTATCGAAAGAAGGACGTTCACCCATAATTGTTACGGAAGAGATGGTCTCTGAAATGAGATTTGGCTCCGTGGTCATTGATGTTTCCATCGATCAGGGTGGTTGTTTTGAAACCTCTGAAGTGACTAATCATTCTCATCCTGTGTTTCGGAAATATGGTGTGGTGCATTATTGTGTGCCCAATATTGCCAGCCGTGTTGCGCGGACCGCTTCCCATGCATTGAGTAATATCTTTACACCCATTTTGATAAATATGGGTGAAGAAGGTGGGATGGATGCATTGTTATGGAAAGATAGTCATGTTCGCAGTGCCGCTTACCTTTACAAAGGTGGTGTCACCAATCGTTTTGTAGCCGATCATTGTAAACTCCCTTTCCGTGATTTGAACCTGCTTATGGCAACAAGGTTTTGAACACTTGAGTAATATCATAAAACATTCTCTGTTTTATTCCGGGCGATCAAACTCAATTCTTTCTTTTTGATCGTTATTCCTATAAAACAATAACAGGCTGCCACACAATTGTGACAGCCTGTTGTTGTTTAGGAAATTTTATTCTTATTCTATCATCAAGCGAATTTGTTGTTGTTCTCCTTCGCTGATCAGGTTAATGTAGTATATTCCTGATGCCAGATGACTGATGTCTAAATCAATATTATTAGTTCCAATTAATATGTCGCCGGCTTCTTTAACTACTGTTCTTCCTGATAAGTCGGTAAGACTCAGCTGGTATTGACCAGTTTTTGCTGCAACAAATCTCAAAGTTGCATTTGTGGTTGCAGGATTCGGATAAACTTCTATTTCTGACAGCCCTTCAAGTGTAGCTAATCTTGGTGTGCTACAATTAGCAGAGTTCAGGTTTATTCCATTTAAAGCTCTGGTGGGACCAACTCCGCAAGCATTAGACGAGCGCACAGTTATAGCCTGCCCGGAAGAGTTAATCACATTGAAATCTACTGCGATTGATTTACTTCCCTGACCGGAATTGATAGTGCCAATTGCGGCTGGAACTGTCCATTGATAGGAGGTTGCTCCGGCTACAGTATTCACTTCATAGTTCACCCCTGTTGCTCCCGGACATACAGCCGTAGGGCCTGTTATAACAGATGGTAATCCGGGAGTTCCAATGATTGTTAAGGAACGTGAGCTGCCTGCGCCACATCCATTAAGCGCTGTTACAGTAACTACTCCGGATGCAAAATTATTGCTAATGCTGAGTGATACAGTATTTCCTCCTTGACCCGATTGTATCGTAACACCACTTGGAGCACTCCATGCGTATGCGGTTGCAGATGGACTTCCGGCAGTAGATAGTGTGACACTTCCTGCACCACATATTCCACTAGATTGACCGGTTATAGGCGCAGGTGCACTTGCGGTGTTTAGTGATATTGATTTTGTTCGCACGGGTCCGTTACCGCAAACATTCGAGGCATTAACAGACATCACTCCTCCTGTATAATTCGGCAGAATGCTCACTGTGATGATATTGGTTCCTTGACCATTTATAATACTCATACCGGTTGGTACAACCCAGTTGTACGCGCTAGCTCGAGCTACTGAAGCAACGGAGTAGGTAGCGTTATCACCCGGGCAAACTTTTCCTGGTCCCGAAATTGAGTTGGGTTGAACCGGTGCTGTGTAGTTAATGTTAATAGCAAGGCTGGATGTTTCAAGTACCCCACAGCCGTTAGTGATACCTACCGTCATAGGACCGTTTATTCCATTTCCAACTGCCACACCAGTCCAGGTTACCAGAATTGAATTGGTACCTTGACCCGAATAGATGGTCATGCCTGTTGGCACTACCCATGCGTAGCTGATGGCACCTGGTTGTGAAGGAATACTAAAGGTGGCAAAACCAAATACTGCTGAGGGTACACATTGTTGTCCGGGACCTGTGATTGTTCCGATGCTAAATGTTGTGTTGTCGTCGATGAGTCCATCGCAATCATCATCGATAGAGTTACAAACTTCAGCAGCAGCAGGGTTCACCGCAGCAGCGTTGTCATCGCAGTCACCG
>JBIIHN010000211.1:0-4121 GCA_044235745.1 Bacteroidia bacterium | reverse complement strand
AGCTTAACCATCGGCGGAGCGCCCTCACAGCCGGGCCCTGTTACGGGACCCACGCAGCTCTGTCCGGGAGCGATCAATCAGGTGTATAGCATCAATACCGTTAGCGGAGCTACTACGTATAACTGGGGTGTATTCAATGGCGTGAGCATCGTGGCAGGTCAGGGTACGAAGAACCTTACAGTCAACTACCCGTTTGCCACAGCGAGCGGAAAGAGCATCACGGTAAGTGCAGGGAACAATTGCGGCACGAGTGTGTTGCGCTACAGGTCAGGAATCAGCATTGATCCTGCGTATTGTGTGCGTGCAGGTGAAGCAGTAACAAACGGGATCAGCATATACCCGAACCCGGCGAAGGATGCGTTGAACTTTGGGTATGAAGGAACGGTGCCTGAGCGCATTGAAATCTACAACATACTGGGCGAAAAAATCATCGACAGTCCCTGGAGGCAAAGCCTTGACATCAGCAGCTTCAGTGCGGGCGTATATGTGGTACGGGTGAGCGGGGAGGAGATGACCAGCATCCACCGAGTAGAGGTGGTGAGGTAGGGCTCTGCTTCTAAAAATCTTTTTACCAACCGGGATGGCACATACGCTGTTCCGGTTTCTTTATTATATCACAGATTGCAGTCCGATTTAAGGGAGGGTTACAGAAGGGTTACACACGGATTTTGTAAACAGCAGGCGTGCACAGAAGGAGTATGTTCTGTACCGGATTGGGGGGAACTGCGTATTGGTTGCGCTTGCGGTGAAACAGTATTGCTGCTTCGGTTAAGGACGTTTATCATCCATATGCACGGCTGATGAAAGGCTGAAATGGCCGTATGGCATCACGGGTGCCTTTACCACTGCGCCCGGCCACTCCCGGTTTATTGCCGGATGAACCGTACCGTGGGCACTCCATAGCTGGTCAGTCGCAGCAGATATGCGCCAACGGGCAAGGTGCTGATATCAATCTCCTGCTGCTCATCCCGAATAACAGCAGTAAGTACAGTGCTGCCTTTCATATCCAGTATTTCGACTCCGGTGTTTGTCATAGCCCGTCCCGTATTCATCCGGATGAACTGATGCGCGGGATTCGGAAAAACCTGCAGTGTGGTCATACCTGCTTCCGTGAGTCCGGTAGTGTTCATCACTTCAAGGTAGCAGGTTTTGGTGATGCTGTCGCTGCCCTGTGCATTTTGCACCGTAAGGCTTACCGGAAAAATACCCGGCGCAGTATAAACGATACCGGTTGGGTGCTGCACGGCGGCATTGCCCTGAACGCTTCCCGGAAACTGCCATTGCCATCCGGTGGGTAAAAAGGAACTCTGATCAAAAAAGTCAAGAGGTTGGCCGGCTCCGATCCGGCGGCTGCTGCACCGGAAATCAGCTACCGGCGCCAGCGGTTGCACAAATTGAAGGCCGATGAGGGTGAATCCTGCCTGCGTAAGCACCATTGTTCCCTCTTTGCACAATGGTGGATTCAGGTAGACACTGGAAGGAATGCTCCGCTGCCATTTCAGGCTCTGCAGATCGGCACTGTAAACAAGCAGGTTGCCCTGTCCGTCGTTCAGGCAGACGGTGGAGTCGGCGCTGACACTCATAGACGCAGAACTGCCGATGGATATGTTTAAGCTTGAAAGCACTTGTCCGTTGAGTGCGTTCAATCGTTTCACCTGGCCGTTTTCGAAAATGTAAAGTGTGTTACCTTGACCTAACGTGATGTTTCGCAGGAGTGGTGTAGTGATGGACGCAGCAGCGGTGTACACCCAGTCCTGATTGAAACCGATGCCAGTGTCGGAATACCGGAACAAATTACCGCCGTCTCTCCAGAAGTAAAGCGTGGCATCCGGCCCCAGTATCAACGGATCTTCCTGGTCGGGATCACCCGGTATGGGGTTGCTGCTGTAAAGGGTAGCACCGGTATTGATATCGATTGCGGTGAGCCGGATAGGTAAGGTGATGCCCCCCGTTATCCGGTATACCGTGGTGGATGAGGCGGCCAGTGGTACGGCCGGTCCGATGGCGATTAATTCATTGTTTGACCAGACCAGGTTTCCATTGTTTTTATCGAGCCGCATGGTGAATTGTCCGGAGGCTACCGGTGCATTCAGAATCGGGTCGCCGTTGCAGGCGAAAACGCAACCCGGCCAGGCACCGAAGGTGGACGACTTTACCGGACTTTTCCATTTGATGCTCCCCGTCTGAATATTCAGCGCGTACACGGAATCGGTATTGTAGTCATGCGCATAAACCGCATCTTCCGTCATGCCGATGGCATACAGGATGGAGGTGTTGCTGATAAAGGGCGATACCCAGTTCAGATTGCCTGTATTCAGATCCCTGCATTCGATTCTGGAGGTGTAGGGGGAGAAGGTGGTGCGTGCATTCACAAAACGGTCCCCGAAGGAGTATACCGCCATTCCGATGGTGGTATTGAATCCGCTTTGCACCTGCCAGATCTGATTAAAAGGCACTGTGGGCGCTGTTATCTTACTCAGGCCGTTCCGGCTGCTGTTGCCGCCAAAAGTTTCCCAGTTCTGGCCGTTCGCCAAGTGGCAGATGGAGAGGATGAAAGGAAGTAATAATAATTGCCGCATGCTATTCTTGATTTTTAAGGCGGGGCGCGGTCCGATCAGCTGTTATTTCAGCAGGGGACGTATCCCTGTTCGTTTCGATTTTTTAACTGCACTTCGTCGTGCTTCAATGTTTCGCAAATTTATTGATTTATTGTTTCGGATATCCTGGCGACCTTTCATGTGGCTGAAGACTTCCGATCAACGGCTCCGTTGAGCGCTGAGGACAGATACCACCGTAGCAGCATAAACGCAATTATTTAATAGGTATGTAAGTACAATTAATAAAGGAGGCACTAATATTTTAACTGCTATACGCTCTATGCTCTACCATCTCCATCCGAAAATTACTGTGGTGCGCGACTTCTTCGCATCGTCGCTAAAGCACTAAAGGCTTGTATGAAGTTAAACAGAAGTGCACCAATTTCCATTTAATATAAGGTGATACTTTTATCAAATAAAAATAATTTTTCTTTGCTATATAATATTCTTCTTTTTTTCATTGATGTATTTATCAATTTGATCAATTTTCATGAGATATTGTGATTGTTTTTGGTTGGAATTGTATTAGGAAATTGCACCTATAGGTATTCATTACCTATTGGTTTTTTTATTTCTTACTAGACTAGCCTGATTAACCCGAATTTTTAAAAAATAGCCGAAACCCAATTACATTTAGCCATAAATACCTGCATATAACGGTTCATCAAGTTGATATTAGGCCCGTCCGGACCGTTAAAGAGGTTGTCGAAAGGCAGCCTCGTTGCATTTATTGCAATTCTTTTTAAAGCTGGTAGTATACATGAATGGCATCTAGTTAGGAACGAAGCTTTTTTTCTAAAACCTCACTCCCTCAAACTCAACCCAATTCTCTTTCTTGGTAAATCTACTTCCAGTACTTTGACCATTACATGCTGGTTGAGCTTTACTACTTCGGCAGGATCGCTGATGAATCGATCGGCCATTTGGCTGAGATGTATGAGGCCGTCTTGCTTTACGCCGATGTCTACAAAGGCGCCGAAGCGGGTGATGTTGGTGATAATTCCCGGAATGCGCATGCCCGGTTCGAGGTGCTCGGGTTTGGTGATGCCTTTCGCGAATTCAAAAACCTTGATCCTGCTTCGTGGGTCGAGTCCCGGTTTGGCTAAAGCATCCATGATATCGTTCAGCGTTGGTAAGCCAGTTTCAGCATCGATGTACTTTTTCAGATCAAGCGCTTTCCTGAATTTCTCATTGCGAATGAAGTCAATGAGTGTGACACCTGCATCTTTAGCCATTCTCTCAACAAGTTCATAACGTTCAGGGTGTACCGACGTGTTGTCCAGCGGATGTTCACTTTCGTGAATCCGTAAAAAGCCTGCGCATTGTTCAAAGGCCTTCTCGCCTAATCGGGCTACCTGCCTGAGTTGTTTCCGCGAGCGGAAAGCTCCGTTTTCTTTACGGTAGGTGACGATATTTTGCGCAAGATGTGGTCCGATGCCCGATACATACGTGAGGAGATGTTTGCTGGCCGTATTGAGATTCACACCTACTGAATTCACCGCGCGTTCAACAATTTCGTCGAGG
>JBIIHN010000210.1:0-4124 GCA_044235745.1 Bacteroidia bacterium | reverse complement strand
TCACACCTATTTCTATATATTTCTTTGCATCATCAAATAAAAAAAAAACGACCTGTAACAAACTGCTTTCCCCGGTCGTCATACTCAAAAAGACAACCTTAAAAACAACAAAAAAATGAAAACAACCTATTCTTTACTACGTCGCTCATTCGCAGCCGTTCTGCTCACAATGGGTATGATTACTTCAGGTATCACTGCAAATGCACAAAGTGCTGACGTTCCTGCCGACACACGCGCAGAAGTTGAACGCCTCAATCACGACATTGAAAAAGCCATTGCAATAAAAGATATGGCTGCCATTGTTGAACTCTATGCCGATGACGCTACCATCATGGCACCGGGGGGTCAAAAAATACAGGGACGCAAAGCGATTGCCTATTACTGGTATAAGATGGCGGATGCAAAATCCATGAAATCAGAAATTGTTGAGCTGGGAGGCAACTCAAAAATGCTGTACCAGGTAGGACGCTGGACCATTACGAAGATGGAAAACGGGACGGAAAAAACGATCACCACCGATGTGGTTATCGTCTGGAAACGCGAAAACAACTATTCCTACAAAATACAACTGAACAGCTCCAACAATCCGGTAGCTGTGAACGGAAAAACCACAGAACCCTTTGAAGCAGCAAAGCCCTGAATTTCCGAAAAATTATTTCTGCCATTTGTCCCGTAAGACAATTTGGATCGTCCCGTAAGACGAAAAAAATAATCCCCAACAGGAAAAATGAAATAGTGTTAAGTTTGTCAGGTTAGGTTCAGAGTCCTCATGAAGCATGGGGGCTCTTTTTTTTACTTTTATTGTGAGGGGAAGGTTGTAAAGGCGTTAAAGGTTATAAAGGTTATAAAGGTTATAAAGGTTATAAAAGTTATAAAGGTTATAAAGGTTATAAAAGTTATAAAGGTTATAAAGGTTTTTAGTGGTTTTTAGTGGTTTTTAATGTTAGTTAGTTAGTTAGTTAGTTAGTTTGTTAGTCTGTTAGTTTGTTTTGTTTGTTTGTTGGTTAGTTTATTTATTTGTTTGTTTGTGCGTCATACAAATGAAAGCTGAAGAGTACAGGATTGTAAAACGAAATACGATGAATGGGTTAAGCTTTTCAGCCAAGTTTATTTAAAGACTTCATCAGAGAATCCTTTGTTCAGGAGGTAATTTGAAAAAGAGATAATGATCTGACCTGTTTTAGGTTCTTTACCGTTGGGCGCTTTTGCTTTTGAATTTATATCGGCTGCTACGGCTTTCGGAATTTTGAATTTCTTCACTTCGATGGTGAAGGTAATTTTATCGGGCAAAGCATAAGTAGCAAAACTGCCATGCTGATATTCGATGAGAACGGTACCATTGGTTTTGGTCGTCAACTGTGACTTTAGAATAAGATCCCGCACCGGATCAATCCAAACTTTTGCCAAAACCAGATCACTGGTATCTGCCACAGGAATAATATTAACGAGTTTCACAGCCGTACCTTTATACACTTCTTCTCCGGAAAGAAAAGCCATATATGCCTTTTCATCTGCGATGAGTCGGAAGAGCTGATCAAAATTCTGCTTCGGAAGAATAGCAATACCTTTTGACTTCACCTTAAACTGATCCGGTTGCTTAAAAAACACCTTGGCTTTCTGCGGAAGAATCTTCAGAAATGAAATTCGTGTATCAATCACCGCATCGACCTGGTAATCTTTCACTTTATCAAATCTCAAATTCACTTCACGCAACAACTGCAAGGCATCAGGAGCACTTTGAGCTTTTGCATGATGAATAACAAACACGAGAAATATCAGCAATATATTTTTCATCAGCTCAGGATATCTTTCTTCCGGAAGTACCACAAGGTAGCACCAAGAAAAACCAGAATATGTGCAATAAGAATGGTTAATGACAGACGTATCTGATCTATGTCCAGCACCTGATCAAACATATTTCGCCACACAACCATATGCGTGGTAAAAAGGAAAGGTTTAATCTGATCGAAGAACGGAATATCCATCGTACCAATGATCGTAAACAGAATAATCACAGCCATGGTGGATATAATCGGACCTATGGAGTTCTCCGCGAAACAGCTCAACAACATGGAAAAGGTAGCCACCACCAAAAGGCTGATAAATGCGATTCCAAATGCTGCCATGAACCGCCAGAACGTATCATCACCCTGAATGATGGTCAGCTCCTCGCTCTTCAGCACAATCAAATCCCCCGGACCGAACAACCACAATCCCAGGCCCAGTGCCAGAAGGCCCAAAAACAACAAGAGCAGCATTACATATACGGCACCAGCCATAAACTTGGCCATTACCAGTTGCATACGGCTCACCGGCCGGGTTGCCACCAGCCGGATAGTGCCCATAGCTGCCTCACCGGAAATCAAATCGCCGGTTACCAAGGCCACCAGCAAAGGAATCTGTATAATCAAGGTCTGCAAAATGATGAAGCAGACGAGATTACCGTTTAAAATTGTACCTTCCAGATTAAAAGCAGCCTGCAGCGGAGTAGTCACAAAACTGATGTAATTCATACCATCGAGGTACATCGCAACATGTATAAGACTGACAATCACCGCTATAGCAGCGAAGCCGATATAACTTCGGGGTTTGGCCGCAATTTTAGCCAGCTCGACCAGCGTTATTTTAATTACATCCATTTGAACACAACGAAAGTAAAACAGTTCCGTTATGATTTTGTTCACTCAAATTGCAATTCACAGCAGCAGGTTAAAAACGATAGCTTTAAGTTTATCACACACCCTGATATCTTTGTACATTCGTCATGATGAAAAAGAACTTCCTGAGTAAGATACCATTTTGGATCCGTAATAAATATACGATCACCACCCTTGCATTTCTTATCTGGCTGGCTTTTTTTGACCGAAACGATCTTTATTCACAATACACCTACCGGCAGCAACTGAAGGGATTGGAAGTAGATCGTGATTATTACCGTGCAGAAATAGAGAAGAACAAACATGACATGGAAGAACTCATGTCGGACCCGGAGCATCTCGAAAAGTATGCACGGGAGCGTTACCTCATGAAACGTGACAATGAAGATATTTTCCTCATTGTTGAAGACAGCACCAAAACTGAAGAATAATCAGAGGTTTTTCTCCAGCACCAGTTTGATCTTATTGAAATCAGCTGCGGCATTGATCACATTGCGAAAGGGTTCATAAGCGGAAGCGGGCAACGAGGTTACTTCATAATATTCATCCACTGTTACCGTAATTTCATTTCCATCCAAGATATAGTCAGAAAGGAATCCCATTTGTTTTTTATCGTCTGCCACGATATTCATCTTTAACTTATCCAGTCCTTTAGCGGTGTAGCCATCTGGGACCTTTAGTTTAAGCACCCGCTTATACGAATGTGGAAAATCGAGATCAATAGGATTCTGACGAGCATGATCCTGATACATTTCGACCTGTTGACCTATCACCTGACCGATAGAAATAATATAGGAGTCGCCGGCTTTCTCAATGATAGAAGAAGACTCGATGGTAGCCTGTAACTGAAATGGCTGATTCATCTCTTCCGAATTCATATTAAAATTTCCGGATTTTATATTTTTCACCTCGGCACCTTCACCACCGCAGGACCGAAGAAACTCCTCTCCTATTTTCCGTCTGTCCTCTTCATTTGAATAAAAATAAATTGCTCTTAGATTATTATCCGCAAAGCCGGCCATCTCTCTGTTTACATCAATCACCGCTTTCTCTTCTTTAATATTGAGACTGATGGAAGCAGTCATATTATCAAAATGCTGCTTAGCAGTGGTCGGTTCAATTTTTTTCAAAGAGGCAGAAACCCCGGTAGCCTCTCCAATCCGGACATTTTTCAAGAACAAACCGTGATTATCAAAATACAGCGGAGGGATAAATCCATACCGATAAATCAGGTTTGTCGGATCGAGGAACTTTCCTGAAAACGGGAAATAGAGAAAATAATCATCCAGATAATTCCAGGTATCGAAATCAGGATCGAAACGACCACCAGACCGATCACATGACACCACCAGTTCATAAGGAATCTCCAAAGATTCGAGCAATGCGATATAGGTTTTAATCACCTGGGTGGTACTTCCATACTTCCTTGAAAGCATCAGTTTTATGTTTTCTTCTTCGGCATTTTCT
>JBIIHN010000209.1:0-4127 GCA_044235745.1 Bacteroidia bacterium | reverse complement strand
ACCGTTATGATACGCCGTCTTGTAATATAGATTATCCACGAACTCTACCTCCGGGATACGGATATCGCTTCCCACCCACTCCACCAACGCCGGCTTTTTGAGCAACCTGATCAAAGGGAAAAGGAGATTATCCAGTTGCCTGTTAAATGACCCGCAATAATGAATAACATCAGCCCATAGAATCCCGCGCACCGCATGAACAAAGAAACGGCCAAAATTCCAAAGTTTATGGGGCCATCCAAATCTCAATCCTTTGAGCGGAAATTCTTTCGCCGCGGATTGCTGCTGGTAACTGTTGGTATCAAGAAACAAAGCCCTTACCTCAACACCTTTCCTCAGCAGCCGGTCAGTGGTAATAGCCGGCATCGAAGCGATGTTGGTAGGAAGAATCAGCACTTTCATTTTACCGGCATTTTTCCCCTGACTGTAATGCCGTAGAAATCCTGGTGCTTCCAGTTAATCTCCAGGCCACAATCTTTAAACCAACCTTCAATTTCATCGAGCGTATGCCGCGTACAATTCTGAGGATGGTACCAATCGTAATTGATGACGGAGTTATCATGGAAATTGAACGAAGAATTCCAGAAACACTTAAAGAAGAAATGGTAAACGAACCGTTGCAAATCGTATTCACCTGCTTCAATTCCCAGTATATCGAGCGCCGGAACTTTAACTTTTTGACCACTCTCAGAGAGCTGCTTCCCGAAGTTTGTGATTTCATCACACACTTTCATTGCTGCCTCATAATCGAGGCCGGCGATACGATCGCGGATATAATCATCAGCAAATTCACGCAATGGTGCTTTCTTCCTGTAAACATAAATAGCGATTTCCCCTCCCGGCTCAAGAATTCCGGTCAGGTTTTTGAAAGAAGCAAACGGATCATCAGTATGATGCAGCACCTCCTGACAATAGATAAAATCAAACTTACCAAGGTCAGACAGATCCCCCAGAAGATTTTTTGAATAAAACCGCGTATGCTCCACTCCTTCAAAATTTGCACGTGCAATATCCGCCGCTACCAGATCGATGCCGGTAATTTCTGAAGCAGGATCAGCCAGTGAACGGAGCAAGGCCGTTACTCTTCCATTGCCGCATCCTGCATCGAGAATACGTTTCTTCCCCTGCAGAAATGCGCTGAATGATTTATCAGAATCGAAACCATTGCGGGTAATGATCCAGTTCCGAATTTCGGAATCAGGATCGAGCGTTTCATTGAAAGCCAGATTCGGATTATTCTTCCATTTATCATGAAAGCTTGTGGCTGTATTGTTGCTCATTGAAGGCATTTTTTTATTCCATCTTTCCAATGTACCAGTGGAAAATAATGGGTCAGTTTATATATTTTATCAGAATCAGCAGCGAGTGTTAAAGGAGCCGATCCTTCCGGTTCAATTTTCTTCAGTTCAACACCAAGAGTTGAAGCCACAAAGTCGGCGATTTCACCCAAGTGTGTCGTCTCGCTGCCACCTAAATTGTAGACATCACAGCCCTTTCCCGCATCCTGCTTCATCAGACGTTTAATAATTTCCGTCAGATCAGAAATGTATAGTGGACGCAATACCATCCCTTTGCCTCCATTCAGCGTAACCGGCTCCTTTTTACCGATGCGTTCAATCAGTCCGGGAATCAGCATATTCTTTTGATCAGGACCATACGGATTAAAGATCCTGAGAATATCCACTTTCAGTATTGCACCATACGGCGTAAGCAGATGCTCGGCGGCAAGTTTTGAAGCAGCGTAATAACTGGCAGCAGCCACAGGTGAGGATTCCTTCAACAGCCCCTCGCCAGGCACATATACGCTACCGGTAGAAGCATAGATAAACCGGGATACACCGGTATTCGCAGCCCAAAACGCCAGACGAGCGGCCGCTTCTGTATTTACCCGAAACATATCCTCGGCTCCGGCAGGAAACTCTCGAAACCGGGAGGATTGTGCCAGAAACAGAACACCGTCTACATTTAGTTGATCCAGTGATGAAGCAAAATCTGCAGATAGGTCCGCTTCCATATACCTCAGTCGCGGATGACTATATTGATGCGGATGACGCTGCATCACGACATACGAAGTATCATCCTCAGCTTCCAGAAGATGGCGCAGCAGGTTACGACCTATAAAACCATTAGCACCTGTGATCAGCCATTTCATAATCTTCCGGTTTTTCTCCATCTACAAACAAACGAATCCACCATTCAAAACAAATAAATGACCAAATCAGTAATCGGTGATTGACTTTATGCTGCTGGTGCTCCTCGAGTGTTTTACGGATAAAGGAAGGTTGAATAAAATCATTGATTCTTGATTTTTTCCCTCCAATCAGTCTGGAAACATATTCAAAATTTTCACCCCGGTACCAGGACTCATCCGGTGCAGAGAACCCCTGCTTCTTTCGGTTGATGATCTGATCGGGGATAATCTCTGCCATCGCTTTTCGCAGCACATTTTTTCCGTCATTAAACTCCATCTCAAACTTCCGGAGTTTACCGATTTCATTTTCATCAATTCTGGCCATCTCCTGCATTCGCCCCAGTTTATAGCGCACCGGTATTTTCTGAGCGAAGTTCACAAGATCATTATCCATAAACGGGAACCGCTCTTCAAGAGAATGGGCCATGGCCAGCTTGTCACCCACCACAAACAAAGCCGGCAAAAACGTTTTCGCTTCGAAATAGAGAGAGTTTTTAATATGATCTTCCTGGTTGTTATACTTCAGCGTATCATTATACAGAAAAACATTTCGGAAGATATCGTAAGCATTCCGTCCGGAAGATGTCGCTTTGTAAATTTCAGGTGTGAAGAATTCACTTTTTTCTTCATCATTAACCAGGCGTTGCCAGAAACTATAATACTCACGGAAATATTTTTCCTGATTGATTGAACTGCTGACACGGTAATAACGCCAGGGATAGCCTCCATACAACTCGTCTCCACCGGCACCACTGAGACATACCTTTACAAATTTGGATGCAAGTCCGGCAATATAAAAATTAGGATACGACATGCCTACCCGTAAATCTTCAAGGTGCCATACGAGTTTCGGTACTGCCCAGGAAAGATCGCTGCTGTTCAATACCTGCTCATAGTGTTCGGTTTTGAAGAGACTGGCCATGATTTCCGCATCGCGGCGTTCATCAAAATTGGCTTCACGACCGGTTGTGGATGACATATCAAACCCGCAGGTAAACGTACGCAACCGCCGCACGTACGAACTCGCGATAGCAGTAATTGAACCGGAGTCCATTCCACCACTGAGATAAGAACCGACATCCACATCGGCTACCATCTGGCGCTTTACAGCCTCTTTGAAAAGCCGCAATGTTTCTTCTATCGCCACATTTTCATCGATAGAATCGTCGGTGTTCGAGAAATCATAGTCCCAGTACGACCATTCTTTCTTATTCAGATATCTGTCGAATTCAAGCACACGGGCGGGTGCCAGCATCTGCACACCTTTAAACAAAGTACCAAACCTGAAAATATTCTGAAAAGTAAAATATTCGTTCAGGGCATCATAGTTAATATCAAATCTATATGATGGATGGCGAAGGATACCTTTCACCTCAGATGAAAAAATCAATTGTTCTTCATTAAAATATACGTAGAGCGGTTTCACGCCAAAACGATCACGCGCAAGAAAGAGACGTTCTTCAGCCTCATCAAACAATGCGATTGCGAACATACCGTTGAGACGCTCAAACACGTTCGCCCCCCATGCACGAAAGCCTTTAAGAATCACCTCCGTATCGGACGTTGTCTGAAAAGAAAAACCGTGCGTACGCAATTCCTCTCTCAGTTCTCTGAAATTGTAAATTTCACCGTTGAATACGATTACCAGTTTACCTTCAGTATCCACCATCGGCTGATTGGCCGCAGCAGATAAATCAAGTATCGACAAACGGGCATGTCCGAATCCAAACTTACCGGAAGTATAAACACCCTCTGCATCTGGTCCACGGTGGCGGATAGCAGCGATCATGTCCTTCAACACCGATACTTCGGCAGGACGATCAATCTTACTTGCGAAACCGCAGATACCGCACATTGGAGAATCCCTTATTGATTATTTAGAGGATGTATTTCTCCAATCGATTAACTTCAACAGCCCCTCCTGAAGAGAATACTT
>JBIIHN010000208.1:0-4139 GCA_044235745.1 Bacteroidia bacterium | reverse complement strand
ATGGGAGGCGTCACTTATAGGTATAATCCTTACTGCGTTGATTCAGTCAAGTCTGGCTACCATGACCTTGTCATTAAGCGCACTGCATGCCGGTGTGATTGATCTGCCTACCGCTGCAGCGATCGTAATCGGCGCTGAAGTTGGAACGACTTTAAAATTATTCATTGGTACATTTGATGGAATTCCCGTTAAGAAGCGGCTGGCATTGTCCAATCTGGTCATCAATCTGATCACCTTCCTGCTGGCGTATGTTTTGTTGGACGAGTTACTGTCGCTGATAACAGTACAGTTGAACATCACCGATCCTTTGATTGGTCTGGTATCTTTTCAGACCCTTATAAACCTCTTATCGCTAATGCTGCTTTTGCCTTTTTCAAAGCAGTTTGCAAGTCGTATGGAAGCATGCTTTATAGATCAGGACCATCGTTCGCTTTTATTCATAGGAAAAGGTGAAAGTGGGGATACGGAGACCTCTGTAGAGATGTTTCATCATGAAGCCGGAGCTTTTATCCGGTTAGTCATCGCATTTAGCCGGTCACTCATGAAACTGGAACCCATGGCAGATACCCGGTCCGAACAGGAGTTTGCCAGAAAGAGTAAATTTTTGTCTGTGCCGAAAGAAGCGCAATATCATTTTTTGAAAAATTTGCAGGGCGAATTACAGTTATATGGTTCGGTATTAAAATTAAAGGGTGTGAGCACTGCAGAGGTCACCCGGGTGGAGGCAGGAATTGGCGCGGCCCGGAGTGCTATGTATGCAGCCAAATGTATGATGGATGTAAGTGAGAATATTCATTCGATGGCAGAATCATCCCGTGAAGAGAAATTCGTAGTTTTTAAGACTATGCGGGAGGAGTTCAAACAATTGGTGCTGCAACTTTCGCTTGTAGAAGAAAAGGAATCTGCTGAGCGACCGGGTTTCATAAAAGACATTTATTCAATCGTTCTAAAAACCTATGATGAGGCATTGAAGGATCTCTATTATATGGCCGGCAATGGGAAAATAAAACCAGAAGACTTTACATTGATGATGAATTTTAACAGGGAGTTTTTTACTGCAAATAAAGCCCTGCTGATGGCATTTGCTGATTACTTTCTTTCTTCAGAAGAAGCAGCGGTCATTGCGGAAATTCCGGGTTATCGTTCCTGATAAACTTATTTTTCTGATGACCGTTTGAATTTGTTATTTTTGTTACGATGAGAAAAATATTATTCAGTTGTTGCCTGTTGCTGCTGATGGCATTTAAACCGGCCGGCTCCAGCATGAAAATTGCTGTGTTGAAATACAGCGGCGGTGGTGATTGGTATGCGAATCTTGATACGTCCCTTAAAAATCTTATTGATTTCTGTAATAAAAATCTGAACACCACCATTGCTTCCGATCAGGCGATTGTGGAGGTGGGGAGTCCAGACTTATTCAACTATCCTTTCGTACACATGACCGGGCACGGGAATGTGGTGTTTAATCCTCAGGAAGCTCAGAATCTTCGTAATTATCTGATGGGAGGAGGATTTTTACATATTTCTGATAATTACGGAATGGATAAGTTCATCCGCCCGCAAATGAAGCGTGTGTTCCCCGAACTTGAGTTTGTGGAACTGCCGTTCAATCACCCTGTTTATCATCAGAAATTCGATTTTCCTAACGGTCTTCCAAAGGTTCACGAGCACGATAGCAAGGCGCCTTTGGGCCTGGGCCTGATTTATGATGGTCGCCTCGTTTGTTTCTATGATGTGGAGTGCGATCTGGGAGATGGATGGGAGGATCCGGAGGTGCATAAAGACTCGCCCGAAGCGCGGCAGAAAGCACTGAGGATGGGAGCAAATCTGGTCAGTTACGCTTTTAGCCATTGATTTCGTAAATTTGCAGGATGCGCATAGTTCGCCTGCCGGCTTCGTTTCTGTTCCTGCTGCTTTGTTTGCAGTTGATTATTCCTGCGCAGCTTTGGCATGAGCTCTGTGATCATCATGATACACATTCCTGCATAGCTCCTCAGAATGGCCTTTCGGTTTCAGAACAACATGTTCATTGTCTGGTATTGGAACTGACACTGCCGGGTATGTTATATACTCATCAGGATTTTCAGCTCAATACCTTTCATAAGCCTTATAGTTATTTTGAAGTTATATGTCCTTCAGAGCAGCTTGTCGCTGCTGATCAGAGTACAGTACGTGGTCCGCCTGCATCTTTTTTATTAAGCTGATACTACGTTCGGGGTAAGGTCTCCGGCATATTCCCACATTAATTATTCTGACATGAGGCAGATTCTGCCTTTCTGGCTGTTGCTTATTTGTTGCTGCTGGCAACAGGTGAGCGCACAAAACAACTGCATCTTGAAGTCACGTATGGTTGTCAAAGACCATGCGACAGGCGAAGCTATGCCAGGTGTTTATCTTGAAGTCCGCGCAGGTGAGCGAAAGTTTATGACGGATGATCAAGGGGTAGCCGTAGTGGATAGCTTGTGTGAGGCAACTTATGTGCTTATGGCAAAAGCAGTAGGTTATGAAAGCCAGGAAGTAAATTTTCAGGGTGGTAAAGAAGTCTTATTGCGCATGAAGAGTTCTGTGAAAAATCTCTCACTGGCAGAAGTGTCAGCGAGCAGGATAGATCCGCGCAGCACGTCATCAAAAGATACGCTTGGAGCAGAGGAACTGGACCGGAACAAGGGAAAAGTGCTGGCAGATTATCTGAAGTCGGTAGCGGGCGTTACGATTCTTCAGACTGGTCCTTCTGTGATGAAACCGGTTATTCATGGTTTGCATAGCCAACGGGTGTTGATTATGAATGCCGGTATCCGTCAGGAGGGACAGCAATGGGGAAGTGAACATGCTCCGGAAATTGATCCGTTTATCGCCCGCCGACTCACGGTCATTAAAGGCGCCTCTGCCATCCGGTATGGAGCCGATGCGATTGGTGGTGTTATCCTGGTTGAACCCCGTGAGTTGCCACATGATCCGGGATTAAATGCAGAGATCAACCTGGTAGGAATGTCAAATGGAAGAGCGGGCGTGGCTTCCGGAATTATTGAACAGCATCTTGGAAAGTTCTATGACATCTGCTGGCGTCTCCAGGGAACTGCCCGTAAGTCGGGAAACATTCATACGCCCGATCTGATACTGGAAAACACCGCCTTCGATGAATACAACTGGAGTGGAAGTGTGGGTGTAGAGCGTGCCCACTGGGGCGCAGAGACGTTCTACAGCAGGTTCCGTACCCGTCTGGGCGTTTTCTCCGGTTCACATATTGGCAATCTCAGTGATCTGCGCCGCATCATTGAAAGCGGAGAGACCCTTACAAATGACCGGTTCAGCTATGACATCGGCAAACCGCGTCAGGAGGTCACTCATCAGCTCTTCTCGCTGAAGGCCTTTCTCTTGATAAACGGGCTCGGAACACTCCGTGGTCAATATGGTTATCAATTCAATCATCGCTTTGAATTTGATAAGGATCGACCCTACAACGATTCCCTCGCTGCACTGGATCTCCCTGAACTGGAACTACGGCTCTATACACATACGGCCGACCTTACACTCGAAACCAGAAATATGCGTGGGTTTACCCTGGTGACCGGCCTTTCAGGAATGGTGCAGGATAATCAATATGGCGGTCTGCGGTTCTTCGTCCCTAACTATGTGCTCTATAACGGTAGCGGGTATGGGATACTTCGCTGGCGTAAGCAGAAGTGGGAAATGGAGGGCGGTGTGCGCTTTGATTATCGCGATCAGACGATTTACCGGAATGTGAAAGGTACGGTTGTGCAAACATCTTACAGGTTTCAGATTCCTAATTTCTCTGTCGGGGCGCTTTATAAAGCAGATTCTTCAACCATCTTTCGTCTGAATGTCGGAACTGCACAACGGGCCCCTTCCATCAATGAATGGTACAGTAATGGCCTGCATCATGGTACAGCTTCATTCGAAACAGGTGATCCGACATTGGGTGTTGAGAAGGCAGTCAGCGTTTCGGCCGGGGTGCAGTACCAGACCCGAAGATTGTCGGTCGATGCATCTGTTTATTCGATGCTGATCAACGATTACATCTATCTTGTTCCTGATACCAACGAGGTGCTGACGCTCAGCGGAGCTTATCCTTCGTTTGTTTACCGGCACGTCAATGCGGTATTTACTGGAGCAGATAT
>JBIIHN010000207.1:0-4141 GCA_044235745.1 Bacteroidia bacterium | reverse complement strand
ATCATGGCCTATGCAGGCATTTGTTCGGCAACCAATAATCTTGCACCAAACAGTATCGCATATTTTCACACGTATTCCTTCGATCAGATTACCAACTATATCACAACGGGAAGCGGGAACTCCTGTCCGGTGGCTACCGCTACCGGGAATACTCCGCCAAACGTTGTGCCGGATGCACTGAACTACACCATTCCTTATCAAACTCCTTTTACCCTCAATGCAACAGGCAGTGATGCTAACGGTGATGCATTAACGTATTCGTGGGAAGAGTATGATTTGGGTGCTTCGGGTAACTGGAATGCACCCGTCGGAGATGCTCCCATCTTTCGTCCCTTTCCTCCTGTAACAACCGGATCCCGTACATTCCCTAAGATTTCGGACATCGTCAACAATACAACGACCATAGGTGAGATACTGCCGTCCTATGCGCGCACGTTGAAGTTTCGTATAACGGTAAGAGATAACCGTGTTGGTGGTGGAGGGGTGATGCATCCTGAAGATACTGTACGTGTCAGTGTGATTAATACCGGCGCTCCGTTTGCAGTTACCGCACCAAATACGGCACTCACCTGGACTGCAGGTCAGCCGGCTACCGTCACCTGGAATGTTTCGAATACAGATATTGCCCCCATCAACTGTGCGAATGTTTCGATTTCACTTTCTACAGATGGTGGTTTTACCTACCCTGTAACCATCTTATCATCTACTCCCAATGATGGGTCACAGGTAATCACCGTGCCGGCCAATATTACCACGTCTGCAAGAATCCGGGTACAGGCGGTCGGCAATATCTTCTTTGATATCTCCAATGCCAACTTTACGATACAGGCAGGCTCTGCTGCGCTTTCCGTGCTGAATACAGATCCGGTTACAACGACCCCGATTTGTGCCGGACTCTCTGTCCCTGTGAGCTTTACCGGTGATGGTCCTGCGAATGCAGGCAATGTTTACACTGCACAGCTTTCGAACAGCAGCGGCTCCTTTGCTGCTCCGGTAAACATTGGTTCTTTAACTTCTACTTCTGCCAGCGGAACCATTACCTGCACCATACCCATTGGAACATCACAAGGAACGGGATATCGTATCCGGGTGATATCTTCTAATCCTTCGATCACCGGTTCCAACAATGGAACGAACCTTACTATTCTGAATGCAGTTGGGACGACGGGTAGTATTACCGGAAGTGCAAGCGTTTGTCAGGGTCAGACCGGCGTTGTCTTTTCCATTCCTGCGGTGACCAATGCTACCTCTTACTCATGGTCCTTGCCCTCCGGCTTTTCGATAACTGCCGGCTCGAATACGAATTCAATTACAGTTTCTGTTTCCGGTTCTGCAGCATCCGGAACAGTCACGGTTATCCCATCAAACGGATGTAATACAGGAGCAACTTCTTCACCGTTTAACGTGACGGTTAATCCACTACCTGCTGGAGCCGGATCAATAAGCGGAGTAGCCTCAGCTTGTCAGAGTCTTTCCGGAGTAAGCTATTCAGTTCCTGCTATTGCTAATGCTACTTCCTACAACTGGACTGTTCCTTCCGGTGCTACCATTGCGGCCGGTGCCGGAACTAATAATATCACAGTGAACTTTGGAGCGTCTGCTGCATCAGGAAACATCACGGTGAGTGGAGTGAATGCCTGCGGTGCCGGTACGGCGTCATCTTTTTTCGTTGCAGTTCAGGCGGCTCCTTCTGCTCCTGTGATTACTGCCAGTGGCTCAACGACGATCTGTACTCCCGGTTCAGTCACGTTGACATTCGTTCCGCAGGCCGGTGTACAATACCAATGGAGAAGAAATGGTGCAGTACTGTCTGGTGCAACAGATACTTTCTATGTGGCGACCACATCCGGCAATTATGATGTAGTAGCAAGTGTTATTCCCGTAGGCATGCAAACGTTTACCAATAATACTGCTGTATCCATTCCTGATAACTCCTGCACGGGAGGAAGCAGTAATATCACTGTGACCGGCTATACGTTTCCGGTAAGGAGTTCGGGTATTTATATCCGGATGAACATCACGCATACCTATGTTGGTGATCTGGATATTTTCCTGGAGTCCCCTTCAGGAGCGCGAATTGGAATTAGTGACCAGACCGGAAATACCAATAACGGTGGAGACAATTTCGTTAATACGGTGATCGCGGATTCAGGAGTTGCGCAGATTCCGACAAGCGGTGCCCCTTATACTAATCTGTATAAACCCTGGGCGTCCCTGTTTTCGGTTTCAGGATGTTCAGGACTTTCCACTACCTTGACTTCGTTTGCAGCGTTGGGGAGCGGTTCTCTCAATCCGAATGGCCTCTGGCGTTTACGCGTTTACGACCGTTTTGCAACCGATACCGGATCCGTCAATAACTGGAGTATAACCTTCCCGTACATCGGATCATCCTGTAATGTCAATTCGAATGTAATCAATGTAACCGTGAATAGTTCCGCGCTGATCACAGGGGTGAGTCCTTCGTCAGGAACCGTTGGTACACCGGTTGTGATTTCCGGGTCAGGATTTGCCGGAACTTCAAACGTCTCTTTTAATGGCGCTTCTGCAACGTTTACTGTGGTGAATGATGGTCAGATTTCTACCACTGTACCGGCTGGGGCATCTACCGGACTTCTTTCAGTAACCACCACCTGCGGTACCGTGAATGCGCCAACTGTTTTTACGGTGAATACTGTGGCAACACTAAATGTAACGCTTCTGATCGAAGGGTTTTATAATCCGGTTACTAATCAAATGGAGAGTGTAAGTGGTCCCGGTGTAAGCGATACGGTAACTGTGCAGTTACGTCAAACAACTGCACCTTATGCTGTAGTGCATACTTCAACCATTCCGCTTAATCTTTCAGGACAAGGAGTGGTTTCTGTACCCGGAGGCCTGATCGGGTCTTCTTATTATCTGGTATTCAGACACCGAAACGCGATCGAAACCTGGAGTAAAACGCCGGTAACAATCAATGCGGTAACAAATTATAATCTGTCGCAATAAGGCCTATAAAGGGCTGCGTATAAAAATTAAAAAAGCCGGCTATTATTAACCGGCTTTTTTAGTGGATTTATTCGTCTTCTTTCATATTGTGGAAGACATTTTGAACATCATCGTCATCTTCCAGACGTTCAATAAGCGAGTGAACTTCTTTTTGTTGGTCCGCTGTCAACTCAGTGGTGTTTGTTGGGATGCGATCCAGTTCGGCACTTAGAATCTTAATACCTTTTTCTTCCAGACCTTTTTGCATTTTTCCGAAATCCGTGAAGGAAGTGGTCACATAAACCCCATCTTCTTCATCAGCGACTTCTTCAGCGCCGTAATCTATCAGTTCCAGCTCCAGATCTTCAAGGCTGAAACTGCCTCGTTCGATTTTAAAGATGCCTTTACGTTCAAAAAGAAAATCCAGTGACCCTGTTTTTCCGAGTGCGCCATTTCCACGGTTAAAGTGCATACGGATGTTTGCAACTGTCCGGGTATTGTTATCAGTGGCCGTTTCAACTACGATCGCAATACCATGAGGACCGTAACCTTCGAACACCACTTCCTCCAGTTCTTTTTCATCCTTATTCGCTGCACGGGCGATGGCGGCTTCCACGCGATCTTTCGGCATGTTGTATGATTTTGCATTCTGCACTACCATACGTAACTTAGGATTCGTTTCGGGATTAGGACCTCCCAATTTTACAGCGATGGCAATTTCTTTTCCAATGCGGGTAAAAGCCTTTGATGTTTTCGCATTATTGGCCATCATTTTATGCTTTCGTTTTTCGAATGCGCGTCCCATATTTTTTATTGTTTAAGTTCTGCCGAAAGGCTTATTTAACTGAATTGATCAAATATAATTGTTTAATTATTTCCTGCTGCCTGCTGCCTGCTGCCTGCTGCCTGCTGCCTATAACGTTACACGTTAAACCTGAAATGCATCAGATCTCCATCCTGTACAACATACTCTTTGCCTTCTATACTGAGTTTACCGGCATCTCTGCAAGCACTTTCAGAGCCCAGGGTAACAAAGTCGTTATAATGGATCACTTCCGCACGGATAAACCCTTTCTCGAAATCTGTATGGATAACACCTGCCGCTTGTGGCGCCGTCATACCTTCGTGAATAGTCCACGCACGAACCTCCTTTTCACCGGCAGTGAAATAGGTTTGA
>JBIIHN010000206.1:0-4148 GCA_044235745.1 Bacteroidia bacterium | reverse complement strand
TTTGTGGAAAGGGCAACACCAAGTGCAAGGCCTCCCATCTGAGCAACCATTTGCTGGCTCATACGTTCATTACCATGTCTGGCTACAGCATGTGCTATTTCATGCCCCATCACAATGGCCAGTCCTTCATCATTCTGTGTAACATTCAAAAGGCCAGTGAACACAACTACCTTTCCACCGGGCATACACCAGGCATTCACCATGGGATCATCAACAAGATTGAACTCCCATTTATAACCTTGCAAACGGTCGCTCAATTTATTTTGAGCCATGAACTTAGTTACAGATTGTTGGATTTTGTTGCCGATTTGACGGACCGAAGCAGCTCTTGGATCATTGTTTGCAACCGGAGGGTTTTCCTTCAGAAACTTCTGATATTCCGTCAGGCTTAAGGTGATTAGCTCACTTTCCGGCAGTAAACTAACTTGTTTACGACCGGTAATCGGCACTTTGGCACATGAATACACCATCACCACGATAAGGGCAATGGAGGAAAGATGAAGGAGATTTCTTTTCACAGGAAGTTATTCTATTGTTGCACTTAAACCCCGGTCGATTAATGCTTCACAAATTGGCCGAAGCTGGTCAAAGGCGCCTTCTTTTACAGCACATTTTCCATTGTAATGAACAATCAGCGAGCATTGTTCAGCCTGCATAGGGTCATGTTGACAAACAGAAACCAAACATTCGATCACCCAATCAAATGTATTTACATCATCATTGTAAAGAATGATTTGGTTTTCACGATCAACTTCATGTTCAAGAAGTAATTCTTCCTGCTCTGATGGATTGTATGCACTTCTCATATTCTGATGATCTTACAAAGGTAAAAAGAACGATTCAGAATATAGCTAAAAATTCTTCTTCACTGGCCATAAATGAAAAAAGGCCCTCTTCCGAAGGCCTTGTAAATGTATAGAAGCTTGTTATTTAGTTACTTCTGCCTTGTTTGATAATTGAATCGCTTCGGTCAGATTCATCGGTTTATTGTTCCGGAAGGCTACGATGAAGGCATCATCGAATCCGGCCTGCTGCAGGGTTTCCCGTAAATTTTTAGCGGATTGATACTGATGTTCACTTCCCATGAAGAAACGTAACCATGTCAAGTCATCGTAGCTTGTAAGCATGGTTTTATCCGTTTTCCTTTCCAGACGCTTTTGAACGATTTCCCGGGTGTGCTTGCGAAATGCTCCAATCTGAATCTTGAAATAGATGCCGTCCTGATTAAGCTGATGATTCAGTTCTGTTTTGTTGATTGTATTATCCCTGGTCAACGGAGTGCCGTCCGGATTCATACCTTTTGCCCTCAAGTGATTTGCTGCAATCATTTCGGGCGTAAGACCACTCATGCGCATAGCAGCTTTTTCTGCTTCCGAATACGTTCCGGAAATCGGCATCATGCCACTTCCATCGTCTTCCTCCATCGCTGTCATATTTTCATCAATGAAACCGGATTCAGTTAAACGCCGGCTTGATATGGCCATATCTTCCATGCCGTTCATTGAGCGACTCAGGAAGATATCCTGTACATAAATACGGTCACTGAATTCGCCAAAACGTACTTCTTCGGTGTGTTCTTTAAATCCGGGAGCTGCAATTTTGAAAGTGTAATTTCCGGGACCGGGAAGTTCAACGGCATAGGCACCGGTGAGGGAGTCAGTATACAGATCTGCAACGATGTTTTCAGCGCCATCGCGGGTGATCATTAAGTGAATCTGCTTCATTTCCGGCAATCCTACGCAGTTAAATCTTCCGTTGATAGCAACGGGTAGTTCTTCTGTGCTAGCGTAAGGCACTTTATATACTGTTAATACGCCCGGCTTGGTTTCGCGTTGTGAGATGAAGTAAGCTTTTTGTTCGTTAGTGGATGCAACAAAGCAGAAGTCATCATCCGGAGAGTTATAGGGACTTCCCATATTTTCCGGTTTTGTCCAGCTCTTGCTAACGGTATTATAATAGCACTTGAAGATATCAAAACCACCGGTAGATGAATGACCACGTGAACTGAAATATAAAATTCGTCCATCACTGTTACAGGTAGGGAAGAGTTCGTCCTGGTTGGTATTCACCATCTTTTCAATACGTACAGGTGCTGTCCAGTTGCCGTCTAAATCTTTCTCTACACGGAAAATATCGCGGCTATTGGTTTCTTCACTTTTTGCACTGTAGTACATAACCCGGTTATTGGCGCTCAGGAAAATAGTAGGGCGTTCATCCTGATTGCTTTTAGATGACTGGATAATTTCATCCGGCATACTGAGGAGTTTGCCGTTGGGCTGATCAAAAACGTATTTATTATAAAAGTCATAGGCCGCGCTTTCAGTGCGTTCCTGAATGGTGGAAAGTTTAGTTGTATCCAGAAATTGTTTTGCGTTATTACACATTTCCATCAGTTGTGGAGTACCCCACCGCGGTGCATTCTTAGCGCCGATGATTGTATTGAACTCGGTAAAAGCCCGCATCGCTTCATCAAAGCGATAACTATATTGCAGGGTTCTTCCTATATAGTAATAGATTTCTTCCGGAGTCTTTGGATGCTGTAAAGCAGCCTCTAAATAAGGAAGCGCTTCCTGCTTGTTCTTCCCGATAATGGTAAGGCAGATTCCGTAATAGTAATTGTACTTGTAGTTCTTCGGATTTGAACTGACCAGTTGTGCATACATAGGAGCAGCTTTTTCATATTGCTTCGCCAGAAATAACTTTTCTGCAGCTTTAGCCCTTTGATGCTCTGATTCTCCTCCCGCTATTACTGTACCCAACGATCCAAGGATCGCAAATAATACGAGCACAACGGTATTCATCTTGTTTTTCATTTTCCGATATGGTTTTAACGCCCCTTCTATACGTTTGATTAAAGTTGACGGTTACATACCCGACGAAGCCGATAAAAAACAAACGAGTAAAAAAATAGCGAATCTTACATATCCTATTGGATTGTAAATGGCAGGAAATCAATTCAGTTGATTGATTTGTAAATAGTTATGAATTTGGATTTTTGAAGATAGCTAAGATATCTTACAAGATCAACTTAGCTTTCGTCGATGAAGAAACCCAACTTTGCTTTCATCTCCGCTTAGTAATCTTTCAATATTCTTCTGGTGCGTTATAAAAACCAAAACACAAACAAACATGGCGAATATATTTAGACCGGGAACAGTTTCCTGATATATAAACATTATTGAAATCGGAAACGTGAGTGCTGACATCATGGAGCTGAGTGAAACATACTGTGTGAAAAGTAGTGTCAGCACAAAAACTCCGATACAGATTAAGGCGGCTCCAATGTGTACCGCACATAAGATACCGAGCAGGGTAGCTACCCCTTTTCCTCCTCTGAATCCTGCAAAAACCGGGAAAATATGACCGAGTAGCGAGGCAATACCCAATGATAATTCAAGATTGATAAACTGTTTTGTTTCCGGGAGATACTTTCCGGTTAGCCATACCAGTTTTACAGCCAAAAAGCCTTTGAGGATGTCAAGGATTAAAACCGGCAACCCCGCCTTTTTTCCCAGTACCCTGAAGGTGTTGGTGGCTCCCGCATTTCCGCTTCCATAATCCCTTACATCGATTCCGTAAAACGCTTTTCCGATCCATACTGCTGAAGGAACCGAACCAAGCATGTATGCAAGGAGAATCAGACTGAGGTTACTGAAACTGATCATCGGCTCCAAAGATATTATTTTAATGTTAACGAACGGTTGGCAGGAAGGGTGTACTGATACCAGGCTAATCGTTAAGATGTTGGTATTTAAATATTTATATTGGAGGGCAGCCCAAGTGTAGGAAAAAACTGTTGGGGCGATTCCGGCAATGGCTTTTTCCTTTGAATCTCTTAATTAATTGTTATTGAATTTTTTAACGAATTCCGCTTTTTTACGATCCGTGCTGAGCATGAACTCATAGGGAGGAGTGTCGCCTTTTGATTCAGCAACGCGTTTTTCCGGTTTCATGCCGTTTATGGCATCATTGTATTTATTGTCAGATGAGATCGATTGCATGATTCCACGACTATAATTCCAGTACCACCAGGTAGCGTTGTCAGATTCGAGATATAAGTTAAACACCTCGGTTCCTTTTTTACGGGTTATCTCCAGATATCCTTTTAACTTTCTGCTGATGGTTTCCTTGCCAATAAATCCAATGCC
>JBIIHN010000205.1:0-4174 GCA_044235745.1 Bacteroidia bacterium | reverse complement strand
GTGAGATACCCTGACCTGTTCCTGTGGTGCCGTCACCGAAATCCCAGATAAACTGTGTGCCAACAAGCGAGTTCGCTGTGAAGGTAAATGTAAAGGGTGTGCCGGGTTGTTGCGAAACAGCGAAAGTACAGTTGCCGGAGGATGTGATGGTAACATTCTGGCAGTCCTGGCAAATCACAGTACCGTTGGAATCCAGTTCAGTCATACATACATAGTAAGTACCTGGACCCGGGAAAGTATGCGTTGCATTGGTTCCTGTAACGGTTGCGCTGCTATCGCCGAAATCCCATAAAAGCGTTGTACCTGCAGAGGATGGGGTTCCTGAAAAATAAATCATTTGCGTATTTACAGAGTCCGGAAACCAAAAGAGATAACAGTTAGCGACCTGTGATACCACAAAAGTATCACAGTAAGTGTCGGAGCAACCTAATACATTATTTGAAATTGTTAAACAAACATTATAAGTACCCGGGCTATTAAACTGATGACTTGGATTAGCAACATTTGTGATTGTTCCGTCACCAAAGTTCCATGATACGGTAGAAAAATTTCCCGTTGATGTATTTATAAACTGAAATAAGCCGGGCGTAATAGAATCTGGAATAGCAGTATAGTTTGACGTACATGCACCTAAGGGGGGAATAACAATTGTTTGACAAACAGTATCGGTGCATCCGCTGGCAGTTGTAATGGTTAAACAAACATTGTAAGTGCCCGGTATTCCATACGTGTAGACAGTATTTGGGCTGGTTGCAAATCCACCATTTCCAAAATCCCATAGATAGGAGGTCACCGGTCCTCCCGTTACCTGCGCTTGTGCAAACAAAACCTGATTGTTAACCTGCAAATTCATATTTGCCGAACACCCTGCACTGTTAAGGACTGTAATTGTTGTACAACTGGTGCAGTAAGTTGTCTGTGTTATCGGATCAAAAACCGTGGCACAAACGGTGTAGTTGCCGGGAGCAGTGTACTGATGCGTGGGGAATTGGCCGTACGCTATTGAGCTGGAATCTCCAAAATCCCAATAAATATTTAATCCCTGACTGGCAGATGGACCGGAAAAGTAAATTAAACCATTTGTTAAACTATCAGGTGTATATGTAAAATTACAGTTTGTAACGCTACCTCCCACTGATACACTATCACAGTAGGTGCATACCGGGCTTCCTGAAATAGAGTCCATGACTGTCATACAAACTGTGTAATTACCAGGCGTGTTGTAAACATTCGTTAAAGTTGATGTGGGGGTAGAATAACCCGTTGTGTTATTCCCAAAGTCCCAAACAGCATAATATTGAGGGCTCTGAAGTCCTGAAGTTGATGTAAAAACAACAATTCCACCTGGAGAGGATTGGGATGAAAAAAAGCAGTTTTGGGCGAAGGTAGTCAGCGTTATGAGCATTACCACCAGTAGGGTGTTTAGTTTTTTCATAGTTAGGGGCGTTAAACTATACAGGATCACGCAATACGAGGTCAGATGGTTTAGCGCCACCCTGCAATGATTTACAAACAGCTTAAAATCAATAGTTAAATCAAATAAACTGACAAATAATTCCTCCCATCAACATTGCAGAAACGGTCCAGTAACCAACATGAATGAAGATGTATTTGGCACTTCTGCGCTCAAACAGGGCATTAACCCCAACAATCGGCAGGATGAAGAAGATCCCGGTGAGTACCCCATGAAAGGCACCGTGCTTAAAGGTCCGGAATTTTGTTCCGTAGGTATCCATGGCTTGTTTCAGCCAAAGTCCATCAGGGGTAGAAGTATCTCCCGGCTGCTTAACGGTATCGGCTACAACCGAGTACAGGGAAAACTGATGTACAACCATCATCTGCAATACCATCGAGAACATCAGCGATAGCACAAAGGTGAGTCCGAAAATCTTCAACATATTGCTGTTTTTGATCTGTTCCTGGTTCATGCCGGCAGCCTGCATCCAGGCATTGCCAAATACGGAAGGATGATACCAGATAGCTCCAACAATGAGTGGTACTAGTGCTGCAAGCAGCAGGATAGGGAAGTTTAACATGGTTTGCAGGCTTTAGATGCCGAAAAATAGAATGAAGCATCTATATATCAAATAAAAAAACGCCAATATTTTTTTAATGAAACGTAACTAAGTTCATAAACAAGCGTACAATGGGGTTAAATAATCGACAAGTATGTCACATCAAACAAACTCCAACCTTCCTCAACGTCCGCGTACCAAAACCCGTACAACCACCCGTTTATCACCACGTCAGCGTCTTTTATTTGTCGGCGGTGCGGTTTCAACGCTGGTCATCCTTCTAATGGTGTTATTCTATAATACCATGAAAACGACACCGGGGAAAGCAGCGGTTACGGATGAATACCGCACTAAGGCAACTGGTAACTGGAGCAGCAGTTCCACATGGGAGCGTTATAATGGTTCAAACTGGGTCAATGCCTCAGCAGCTCCATCTTCCAGTAATAATATAATCACCATTCAAACTGGTCATATCGTTTCTATTACCTCTAATGTGACGGCTGATCAATTGGTCGTTTCCGCGGGTGGAAGGCTGAATATTAACAGTTCACAGACACTTACGCTGGCCAATGGTTCAGGTACGGATTTGGTGAATAATGGAATTATAAGTAACACCGGAACCATCAACTTAAATTCCGGAGCAGCGATTGCACATACTGCCGGTGCAGAATTTATTCATGCCCGCAATGCAGGGACAATACCAGCCGCAACCTGGGATGCAACGTCTACCTGCACCATCACGGGTGTGACCAATTCGATACCATCCGGCTTTACGCAGAATTATGGAAATTTAAAATGGAATTGTGCAGGTCAATCTTCAGGGATACCACTTGGTTCTTCACTGTCTGTACAGAAAAACTTTGAAGTGGTTAACACGGGATCCCAGTTTATCTATCAGGCGAACAACGCCAACAGGACTTTAACAATCGGCGGAGATTATATCCAGTCGGGTGGTGTTTTTTATGGTAGTTATGGTTCCGGTAGTATCAATATGAACATCACCGGAAATTTTCAGATTACGGGAGGTGAATACTATTTGAGCTGGTATACAGGACCGGGGACTCTTAATATTTCAGGAAACTATAATCAATCCGGTGGTGATTTTTATGGCTCAGACTGGTCGGGAGCCGCAACCGTAACCGTATCAGGTGATTTCAATCTGAGCGGTAGCAATACTACATATTGCAATATTACCAGCGGCACAGGAGTCTGCACTTTTAATGTTAATAGTAATGTGACGATTACCGGAGGCAGTATCTGGGTTACGGAAGATGCTGCAAATGGCATCATGAATATTGCAAAAAATTTCACGTTCAGCGGCGGTTATATCACTGAAAACTCTTCTGCATTTACCGGAAATATTAATTTCAACGGAACAACTACTCAACTTTGTGAAGCAACAGCTACAACGTATAATTCGGTCAATTATACCGTTAACTCCGGAGCTACCTTGCAAATGAATACAGCTTCTTCTTTCCTCAATGGCGGCGGAACTTTCACTTTGTCAAACAACGCGACTTTAGGCATTAAGTCAAGCGAAGGAATCAGTTCATCGGGTGCTTCCGGTCATATCCAGGTAACAGGATCACGCACCTTCAATACCGGGGCAGGTTTTATATTCAATGGTACTTCTGCCCAGATTTCAGGCAGTGGTCTTCCTGCTACAGTCAGAAATCTATCTATCAATAATGCTTCAGGTGTTACTCTTTCGAATTCGGTGAATACTACAGACATCTTGACGATGTCAGCAGGAAATATTACAACCGGCGGCAATACCCTGACATTAGGAACCGGCATCACTTCAACCGGTACGCTTGTCCGTACATCCGGTGTCGTAGTCGGCAATTTCCGCCGCTGGGTCGCTTCAGCAACGGCATCAAATATTCTTTTTCCTGTAGGAACATCTTCAGCAGATAACACCTTTGATATCAGCTTTACAGCTGCTCCGACCGGCGGTACAATCAATTCCCGTTTCGATACAGGCTTCCCGGGTGTTTACGGGTTGCCTATTAGCGATGCCGGTGATCAATGCAGTACAGTAGGTTCAGGCTGGTGGACAATCACCGGTAGTAATGGTTTTAATGGTGGCACCATGACCATTGCAGCCAGAGCAGCAGGATTCACAGGCATCAACGACTATACAACGCTGCATCTCTTCC
>JBIIHN010000204.1:0-4188 GCA_044235745.1 Bacteroidia bacterium | reverse complement strand
CTGTTGCCCCACTCGCTGAGAGTGCAACACTCTCACCTTCGCAAATAGGCGCTGGCGTATTCGTTGTTACATTCAGGTTACTGCCAACATTCACCGTAACACTACCCGAACCCTGACAACCTGTACCACTTTCTGTTACTATTACATTATAGGTGGTGGTGCTTGATGGGTTCGTAGTGGCAGTTGAATCAGCAGAAGAGAAACCTGCAGGATTAGATGACCAGTTATAACTAAGTGTTGTAGGAACTACATCGTTTAATGTAAGCGTCCAGCTGTTAATGGTACCAACATCTGTTCCTGCCTGATCAATTACTTTCAGTGTCCAGGTACCGTTTACATTTCCGGTGAGCGCACTGAACTGACCATCCGGACGGAACGTACCTGCGAAGGGAGGTGTTCCGCTTGCAATGGCAATCGCTGCATTGGCAGTGAAGAGCGTATTGTTGAAGTTATTTCCTGATCCACCGCGTCGGTTAGAAAGATTGATGGCATTTCCGGAAGGAGCAATCAACTGCACCAACAGATCGCCTGTGTAAGTATGCGTAATATTGACACGCACGCTCACCACAGTGTTTGAATTGATGGTTAGCGGATCAATATTGTTAAAGGTAATAAGGCTGGAAGCACCTGTTGGATTGTTATCCGGAATGTTTATAATCGTACTGTTGGTTTGAGAAACCGGGACATTGGTGGTTCCTCCTCCGGTAGCATTAGCAGACAGCAGAACCGCATCCCCCGGACATACAGCAGTTGGTGTAGCGGTGGCGGTTACCGGAATTTGAGAAACAGTGACTACAGTGGGAGCTGAAGTGGAAACACACGAAGAACCGGTGTTAACGGTAACGCTGTAGCTACCGCTTTGTGAAACGGTGATAGACTGAGTAGTGGCACCGTTAGACCATAAATAATTCGTTGCAGAACTCGCAGTAAGAGATACAGAACCACCCTGACAGAAAGTGGTTGCTCCACTCGCAGTAATGACAGGATTAGTTCCGCCTTGTTGTGTCAGCGTAACCGGCACAGCCAGTACGTTATTGTTTTCATTGCTCTCCAGGAAATAGTTGTAAGGATCCAGCTGAACTACTACCCAATATTGACCGTTACACAATCCCGGAGGAAGGTTGATCCACATACCATCCAGAGACTGGTAATAGATATCAGTATATCCCGACGAGATACCTTGCACAGAAGGAGAACAACCATAGTTACCACCACCTAAACCGTAGTTCGGGAAATTACCATTGGTAAGAACGTTATTCGCGCTGTCAACACAATGTCCGTTATAGGTAGAGCAGGAACCGTAATCCATCAGACAGAAAGCAAGCTTGGAACCTGTTCCTACAACCGGCCAGTTAAGCGGGTTTGGATCTGCAGTAGCGGTACGCAGAGTATAGATTCCCCAATCATCCACGTGCATGTGCGAGTGAGTTGGGTGATAAGTCATACTACCGGCCGGACGATCTGTAAAGGTCATCGTGTTACCGTTCTTTTGGTAAACACGCTGGTTTACGATGGTACGGAGGAACGCACCGTTAGGACAAGTAAAACTGCTGGAGACATTATAGAATGTATCCGTTCCACAGATTGCGGTAGAAGTAGCACGTACTTCAAGTGGCCCGAACCCGATATTGGGTGTAGAGACAGAAAGTCGAAGGCGACCATCATTCCCGCTACAACCGGAAGGACATGTTTGCGGATACTCAATATATCCGCCGGATCCGTTCACCAGTAAAGGCGGACGTGCTACGATGATATCCGGTAGCAATTGACAATTGGTTGTTCCATCTTTACAAACGCAGGATGTTGCATTCGTTGTAGAACACTGGGAGTAGCCTAGAAACGGGAATAACAGGCTCACCAGCCAGAAGAGTACTAGTTTTTTCATGTATGAATAGGTGGATTTATTTTGGACAATTGTATCTGAAGGCAATTTAAGAAGATTTTTTGAAATATGTAGTGTCTGTTTTAACAAGGGCGTGAATTTAATTTCTGCGTCGGGTAAAGATCGGTTATTCAGGCTGGGATATTTCCAGTGAATGGGTAAACAGATGGTAAACAACTGTGAACGGCTCATTTAATAGGGTGAATGGTGGCCTGGGGGCATGGTTGTTTAAAAAGCTAAAATTCAGCATCTTATGGAGAAAAAAAATAAACACTACGCCAAACGCTGCAAGGTTGTTGGTTAATGGCCATGAAAAGTAACGTGTCAGGAGGCGTCGAGGCAGGAATGACAGCCGATCCGACAACCGGTAGATACAACCGGAGATGAAGTCGTTGACCGCTATTAATAATTAATCAGATATTACCGGAGTAATCGGTCGAGGGTACGACGAAAATCCTGTTGATACTTCAGCCAGGCTTCGCCGGTTGCCGGTCCCGAAAAACCGGCATGTACTTTCACCACATTCCCTTTACGATCAATGAAGATGGTTGTCGGGTAGGAAAAGAAATTTTTCACTGCCGGGAGTACTTTTTCCACTTCACCCTTACGCGCCACACCGGCGATCAAAACGGGATAATCAACCTCCAGCCGTGTTTTCATTCGTCTGACATTGGCCGCTGCAGTTGTGAAATTTTCAGATCGTTCAAATGCTAACCCGAAAATTTCAAGTCCTTCTTCTTTCCGTGCAGCATATACACTATCCAGAAATTTTGTTTCATCCATGCAGTTGGGACACCATGTTCCCAGAATCTGAATGATTTTAACTTTCTGACGATGTTTCGGATCATTGAAAGAAACAAAATTGCTATCCGGATCAGGCAGGGAAAAATTAATGGTGCCGCTGGCAGAAGATATTGCTTCAGGATCGCGTAACTGAATAGCATCATTCCGTTTTGCTGTAAATTTTCCTTGATAACTAAGTCCCGAATAGTGGATGCCCTCCATTTGATCACCTTTGATCTTTGCCAGATACAGCCAGGCATGAGCACCATCGAATACACTCAGTTTTAAACTATCTCCGTCCAGTATACCTTCCAGGAAACGATGATCACCGGATGCAGTAAGAAATGTACCGGTTACTAAACCTCCGTTTGATTCAAAGATGCCGATGCCCAACGAAGAATCTGCTGTTCCGGAGTCGAACCATGTCTCCCATCGGCCATTGATGTTTTGCGGCAATGCGTTTTCATTCGTGAAGGGAAAACGCTGCAGAATTCCTCTTGTTGCATGAAACGGAATACTCACAGGTGTATTTCTGGCTTTGTTGATCCAGACTCCTTCCAGCCGGTTCTGACCTGCTTTCAGTCTGAATTCAGAATTGTATAAAGGCAGTGTCACGAAAAGTGAATCCCCTTTCATGGTGATCTCATCACATTCTATTCGTTCGTTTGCATTATAGATGATCATGACGGGTTTGTTGTCATGTTTTGCGATTTCGAAACGAAAGGGTAATTCCGTTCCCTGCATTTGCAGAGCACCCAGCCATAAACCAATCAGAAGTCCTAAGTTCATTTTGTTGTAGTATTTTCCGGTATGAAGCGTCCTGCAATTTTAAAGTTGACTTCTTTACCGACGGCCATTTTCTGTTTTCCTGTAATGTTATATCCATCTGCAGGCTTCATAGATAATTCCTGTTCGAGGCTAAACCATGCATTGGATTTTTCTATCCGTATATTGATGCTATACAGTTTCGCATCAGTGTAAAATAC
The DNA here is from genome assembly GCA_044235745.1 of Bacteroidia bacterium. GTDB lineage: Bacteria > Bacteroidota > Bacteroidia > AKYH767-A > OLB10 > JAJTFW01. The sequence continues at coordinate 537 of JBIIHN010000204.1, read as the reverse complement.
ACTCAGATTTTTTACCGGAATTTTCTTGTCAGTAGTTAAATACCGGAAGAGAACAGTATCACCCCTTATGATGGTATCAACGGAATATGATCCGGCATAGGCAGGTTTATTTATATCACCATCGAAAAATGGTTCAAGTTCTTTCTTCCAATCCGGATTCATCAGCACCACCGTTTCTTCTTTCCCGGCATAATTCACTTTTTTGATCAGTGAATATGGTTGCTTATCAAGATCGTTACAGATGGAGTCGAGGAGGGATGTTAACGGAAGATAGGACATTCGCTCATTTACAGGAGCGGTGGTACAACTGCTCCACAAACATATCAGCACACAGAAGGTCTTTAAGTTCCTCATATTTTCACACCGAGTGCTCTGGCTTTTAAAATATATGTTCGTGCCGCTGTCGTATCTCCTAAGTTTTGAAGGGTTACAATAAGGTTGATCAGTGCTTTGGTATTCCCGGGATTAGCCTGTACGGAACGTTCGAAGCAAGATCGTGCACTATCAGGACGCTGTAACATAATATAGCAGTTACCG
>JBIIHN010000203.1:0-4207 GCA_044235745.1 Bacteroidia bacterium | reverse complement strand
CTTCATCGAGGTGATCTGCGGTGATGGTGACGTGTCCCATCTTGCGGAAGGGTTTGGTGATTTTCTTTCCGTAGAGATGCACATAGACCCCCGGCCATTTCATCACTTCTTCGATGCCGAGATAGTGCGCTTCGCCCTGATGTCCTTCTTCGCCCAGCAGGTTGATCATAACGGCAGGCCTAACCGTAGCAGTATCTCCGGGAGGTAAGCCGATGATTGAACGCAGATGCTGTGCGTATTGGGAGGTAATATTTCCTTCGATGGTTTGGTGTCCGCTGTTATGTGGACGCGGCGCCACTTCATTCACCAGCACATCGCCTTGTTTGGTGACAAACATCTCCACTGCGAGCAGTCCTACGAGTCCCATTTTATCGATCACCTTACGGGCGATAGCGATGGCTTTTTCTTCAATTTCCGTCGACACACGCGCCGGACTGCAGAGAAACTCTACCAGGTTTGCCTGCGGGTTAAATTCCATCTCCACCAACGGGAAATGGCTGATCTCCCCCAAACGGTTCCGCGAAACGATCACCGATATCTCCATCGCGAAATCGATCATTTCCTCCAGCACACAGGGTCCGTCGAAAGCAGCAGCGATATCGGCTGCCGACTTCAGCTTCATCACGCCTTTGCCGTCATAGCCACCTTTGCGAAGTTTCAACATACCGGGCAGATGTCCGCTCATGTTGGCGAGTTCTGCTTTGTCCTTGACTAATACAAAGGGAGCCGTAGGAATACCATGCGAAACATAAAATTCCTTTTGCAGACCCTTATCCTGCACCATCATCAATAACTGCGGCTGCGGATACACCGGAATTCCTTCTGCTTCAAGACGAAGTAAGGCATGCGTATTTACATGCTCAATTTCAACGGTGAGCAAACTACACTCTTTGCCGAAGCGGTACACATCTTCCTCACTGCGGAAGTCGGCATGCGTAAACCGTTCGCAGAGATAACGGCAAGGCGCATTTGCATCCGGATCCATCACCGAAACGCTGATGTTCAGATTAACTGCCTCCTGGATCAGCATCCTGCCGAGCTGTCCCCCGCCTAAAATACCCAGACGGAAATGTTGTCCTGCGAACTGTAAACTCATCGCCGCAAAAATAGCAGATTCCTTTCGCCTAGTCGTTTATAAACGGATACAAATGTTTAATGGCTCTACACACTGAAAATCAAATAATTGGCAAATTGGTTAGTTGGCAAGTTGGCAAATTAGTGAGTTAGCTAGTTGACTAGTTGGTGTCCGCCGTACGGCGGATGGTGAATTGGCAAATTACAACATGGCTTTGCCTGAATTCTGAATTCTGAATTCTGAATTAAAATTTCACCCATTTCCAGGCACCCCGGGAGCCGTCACTTTCGATTATCACCTGATAGACTCCCTGCGACCAGTTTCCCGCGGCGATATTTTGTTTCGTTGACCATGGCGGCAAGGCTTCCCCGTGTATCAATCTTCCCTGCAAATCAAATACTGATAGTACTCCGCTTTTATTTTGTGGCAGGAGATACAAAATATCAAATCCAAATACGAAAATAGTGGTATCCCATTTTGAATTCTTGTTACCTGAAGATAGAAAAAATTTGTCAAATCTTAATCTAACATCAAGGTTTGCAGTGATAATTTCCAAGAACCGTAACTAAACGGATACAAATAATTATAAAACGGCTATCTCTTGTTTATCAAATATCTTTGACATAGGGGCGGGGCCGGAGACCCCGAAAAAGAGTTACTGAGTTACCGAGTTGCTGTCCCGCTATTGCGAAGCAATCGCGGGATACTAAGTTACTGAGATACTGAGATACCAGACTACCCATTTACCAACTTGCCAATTTACCAACTTGGCATCCCGCGTTTGCTTCGCAAAAGCGGGATGCCAATTCTACATTGCGAAGCAATAACTTCACCTCTTCTTAGAAACTTAGTAACTCAGTAACTTAGCAACTGAGATTTCAAGATACGGAGAATGTCAATTACCAAACGATTAACATTCAACAAGATAGCACCCCACCCCCGTCCCTCTTTTTTCGCTAATTTTGCACCTTCTATGGCTGACGTACAGGTTCACGATAAAATATTTACTCCGTTCATCACTGCGGCGCAGATTCAGGCCCGCGTGGCGGAAATGGGCGCTGAAATCGACCGCGAATATGCGGGCAAAAAACCATTGCTGATTGGTGTGCTCAATGGCTCAGTGATCTTTATGGCAGACCTGCTACGCAATATCAAAACAGCCTGCGAAATCGGTTTTATCCGTGTGAGCTCGTATCACGGCACGGAGAGTACAGGATCTGTGAAGAGTGTGATGGGCTTGAGCGATGATCTTACCGGACGTGATATTATCATCGTGGAAGATATCATCGATACCGGTGATACTGCGGTGTATCTGATTGATGAAATAAAAAAGAAAAATCCGGCCAGCATCCGCTTTGCCACTATCTTGTTCAAGCCTGCGGCGTTGCGCCAAAATGTACGACCCGATTATGTGGGCTTTGAAATTCCGCCTGCATTTGTGGTGGGCTATGGCCTCGACTATGACGGGCTGGGACGCAACTACGCCGATATCTACCAATTGAAACCCTAAACAAGCATCATGCTGAATATCGTTCTCTTCGGTCCTCCCGGAGCCGGCAAGGGCACTCAGAGTGCCAAACTGATTGAAAAATATAACCTCGTTCACCTGAGCACGGGCGATATCTTCCGTGCCAACATCAAGGGTGGTACTGAACTCGGCGTGCTGGCGAAGAGCTATATCGACCAGGGACAACTGGTACCCGATGAGGTAACGATTCGCATGCTGGAATCGGAGGCGAATAAATCGCCGGAAGCGAAAGGATATATCTTCGATGGCTTCCCCCGCACTCCCGCACAAGCCGAAGCCCTCGACCGTTTTCTTGCTTCTAAAAACACCGACATCACGATGATGCTGGCCTTGGAAGTTGAGGAAGAAGAGTTGAAGAAACGTCTCCTGATTCGCGGAAAAGATTCAGGTCGCGCCGACGATCAGGACCCTGCCGTTATTCAGAAACGCATCGACGTGTACCGCAACGAAACCGAACCGGTACGCGATTTTTATCAGGCTCAAAATAAATACACCGGCATCGACGGCATCGGCAGCATCGATGAAATTTTTAATCGCCTTTGTCAGGCTATCGATTCTCATAACGCTTAATATCTTCCATGTCGGGTTCTAACTTCGTTGATTATGTAAAGATTTGCTGTCGCAGTGGTGCAGGCGGCGCGGGCTCCGTGCATCTGCATCGTGATAAGCTGACAGCAAAGGGCGGACCCGACGGAGGCGATGGAGGTCACGGAGGAAATATCATCGTGCGTGGCAATGCGCAGCTCTGGACACTCCTCCATCTCAAATACCGGAAGCATATCATCGCTGAACCCGGCGAGAGTGGCGGCAGTTCACTGAAAACCGGTGCTGATGGTCATGATGAAATTCTGGAAGTACCCATAGGAACAGTTGCGAGAGATGTGGAAACCGGAGAGAAACTGTTCGAGATAGAAGTGGATGGGCAGGAAGAAGTATTACTGCCCGGAGGACGCGGAGGAAAAGGAAATGCCTTTTTTAAATCCGCCACGATGCAAACACCACGCTTCGCGCAACCCGGCGAACCCGGACTCGAAGAATGGAAAATTCTCGAGCTGAAATTACTCGCGGACGTAGGACTCGTAGGATTTCCGAACGCTGGCAAGAGCACCTTGCTCTCTGTCGTATCAGCAGCTAAACCGGAAATCGCCGACTATCCCTTCACCACTATTGTCCCCAACCTCGGCATGGTTCGTTACCGCGATAACAAATCGTTTGTGATGGCGGATATTCCGGGAATCATCGAAGGAGCGCATGCAGGAAAAGGTCTCGGCTCACGCTTTCTCCGACACATCGAACGCAACTCTGTATTGCTCTTTATGGTTCCGGTAGATACCAAGGACATCCGTGAAGAATACAATATCCTCATCAACGAATTACGTCTGCACAACCCTGAACTGCTCGATAAACGTCGTGTGCTGGCGATCACCAAGTGCGACATGATTGACGATGAACTGGAAGCTGCACTAAAAAAAGAAGTGCCCCGCGATAAACAAAGTGACGGCAGCGATGTGCCTGTACTCTTCATCTCTTCCGTCAGCAACAAACGTATTCAGGAGCTGAAGGACGCGCTTTGGGATCAGATGAATGAACGGTCGTTCTTAGCC
>JBIIHN010000202.1:0-4211 GCA_044235745.1 Bacteroidia bacterium | reverse complement strand
ATGTACGGGATGGTTCCCAGGTACACGTCCTGAACGATCGTTTCGAAATCTTCGTGCTCGGGATCCGTGCAATAAAGCTTTAGTTTAGCCTTCAGCGGAACGCTGTAGGTCAATCCGCGCTCAATACATTCTTCGATGGAATAACGGGGAGGATCTACGAAATAATCGAGAAACTCCAGAACGAAATTATTGCGGGAGTCGGTGATAGGAAAGTTCTCACTGAAAACCTTGTACAGCCCTTCCTGAGTACGGTTATCGGCTGTGGTTTCCAGCTGGAAGAAGTCGCGGAACGACTTCAATTGTATTTCGAGAAAATCAGGATACTCGATCCTGTGTTTGCTCTTACTGAAATTAATGCGGTTGGTTGCTGACTTCTCTGTGGTGAGACTGTTTAGTGTAGTCAAGGCGAAGGAGTTTTTAAGTGTTTAACAACCGTTCGGATTCCCCTCAGGGAGAGGGGTTAGAAAATGGGAAAGACCTGCTCCACCGAACGGGTGGAACAGGTCTGTAAGATGATTGAAAGTCAATTACTTAACTTCAACCTCAGCACCAGCTTCAGTCAGCTGGGTTTTGAGGGCGTTTGCCTCATCCTTGCTAACACCTTCTTTGAGGGGCTTCGGAGCACCATCAACGAGGTCTTTTGCTTCTTTGAGACCCAGACCGGTAAGGTCTTTCACGAGTTTCACGATTGCAAGTTTGTTAGCACCGGCGCTTTTCAGGATAACGTCGAATGAAGTTTTCTCTTCAGCGGCTGCGGCACCACCACCAGCAGCAGGAGCAGCAACAGCTACTGCAGCAGCAGCAGGTTCAATACCGTATTCATCTTTCAGAATAGTTGCAAGTTCCTGAACTTCTTTAACGGTAAGGTTCACGAGTTGCTCAGCGAATGCTTTAAGATCTGCCATTTTATTTAAATTTTTAGGAGTTACTGATTTGTTTTTTTGTTGTTTGTTGTTGTTGGAAGGGAGTACCCACGTTCAGGCTACGCAACGAAGCTTAGGCTGCACGCTCTTCCAGGGTTTTGAGGATACCAGCAATTTTGCCACCCTGACCTTTGAGGCCGGAGATAACGGATTTTGCAGGTGACTGAAGAAGGCCGATAACATCGCCGATGAGTTCGTTTTTGGACTTCAGTGATGCGAGTGCATCCAGCTGGTTGTCGCCAACGTATATTCCACCGTCGATATAAGCACTCTTCAGCGCAGGTTTAGTAGCGTCTTTCCCGCTTTCTCTGCGGAAATCCTTGATCAGACGGGCGGGCTGACTGGCCGTTTCGCAAGCCATGATGGCTGAAGAGCCTTTCAGGGTTGGGATAATCTGGCTGTAGTCACCTTCGATACGCTCGAGGGCCTTTTTGATCAGGGAATTTTTAGCCACCTTCAACTGCACCTTCTGGTTGTAGCACATACGGCGCAGTTTAGATGTCTTTTCTGAGTTCAGGGTTTCGATATCGGTGATATAGAAACTGGGGAACTGACTCAGTGTCGCCACTAATTCATCGATGATCTGGTTCTTTTCTTCTCTTGTCATGTGACGAATTCGTGTTAGTGATTTTACCCGGCAATATGTTTCGCATCAATGCGGATACCCGGGCTCATCGTACTGCTTACGGCGATACTTTTGAGGTATGTACCTTTTGCAGCAGATGGTTTGAGCTTAACGATGGTCTGCAGTAATTCCTGAGCGTTATCGTACAACTTGGCAGCATCAAACGATACCTTGCCGATAGAGGCATGAATGATACCGGTCTTGTCAACCTTGAAGTCGATTTTACCTGATTTTACCTCTTTAACCGCCTTGCCGACATCGTTGGTAACGGTACCGGTTTTGGGGTTAGGCATGAGGTTTCGGGGGCCAAGGATTTTACCCAGCTTACCCACTTTCGCCATAACACCGGGCATCGTGATCACGATATCCACATCTGTCCAACCGCCTTCGATTTTCTGGATGTAATCATCGAGACCGACATGATCGGCGCCGGCTTCGCGGGCTTCCTGCTCTTTGTCCGGAGTGCACAGTACCAACACGCGAACAGTTTTTCCTGTTCCGTGTGGAAGGGTCACAATACCACGTACCATTTGATTGGCTTTACGTGGATCTACGCCCAAACGTACACTCAGATCAACAGAAGCATCAAACTTTGTGAAGGTTGCATCCTTCACCAGTTTGGTGGCTTCTTGCAAGGTGTAGGCTTTGTTAGCATCTACTTTCGCGTAAGCTACCTTTTGGTTCTTCGTTAACTTAGCCATTTTCTGATTCTGAGTTTATAATTGTTCCGGTATTGGATCACGGGAAGCAGCGAGCGATTACCAATACCGCGATCAGTCTTACTGTTGCCAGGGAGGAGTTCCTTCTACATTGATACCGGCAGAACGTGCAGAACCTGCTATCATCTTCATTGCTGATTCGATGGTGAAGCAGTTCATGTCCTGTATTTTGCCTTCAGCAATTTTCTGGATCTGGTCCCAGGTGACGGTTCCAACTTTCTTACGGTTGGATTCAGCTGAACCTTTTTGAATTTTTGCCGCCTCAAGGAGCTGCACGAATGCAGGAGGCGTTTTGATGATGAAGTCGAATGACTTATCAGTGTAAACGGTGATAATAACTGGCAGTATCTGTCCGGCTTTGTCCTGCGTACGCGCATTGAACTGCTTGCAGAATTCCATAATGTTCACCCCTTTCGCACCGAGTGCCGGTCCGATTGGAGGTGCAGGATTCGCAGCGCCGCCTTTCACCTGTAACTTGATAAGTGCGCCTATTTCTTTTGCCATTGTTTCTGATTAATTATATCTGGCCGTTGCCGGGGAGAGATGACTGTGCGTCCGGGGTGGAAGCGTTCCGGATTCAGTCAACCGGCATCAGCGTTAAGATTCTTTTTCTACCTGCATGTAGCTGAGCTCGAGAGGTGTCTTCCGTCCGAAGATCTTTACCATCACTTTCAGCTTCTTTTTCTCTTCGTTTACTTCTTCTATCACTCCGGAGAAACTGTTGAATGGCCCATCGACCACTTTCACGGTTTCACCAACCACAAAAGGAATGTTGATGACTTCTTCACTGTCAACCAGCTCATCTACTTTTCCAAGAATACGGTTGACTTCACTCTGACGAAGCGGGGTTGGTGCATCACCTTTTGCTCCGAGAAATCCGATTACACCGGTGGTATTCTCTATGATATGGGGAATCTCACCGACCAGTTCCGCTTCCAGCAGCACATAGCCCGGTAAGTGTGCACGCTCCTTGGAAATCTTCTTACCATCTTTTATCTGATAATATTTTTCCATCGGAATCAGTACCTGTGCAACATAGTCGGAAAGTCCGGCACGTACAATCTCACTTTCGATGTACTGCTTTACTTTCTTCTCCTTGCCGCTGATGGCACGGATCACATACCATTTTTTATTTCCGGTTGTCGTTTCTGACATGGCTGTTTACGCAAAGAGGTTATAAATACCATTGAGTGTTCCCTGAAAAATGGCGTCGATGAGGAAGATCACGAGACCAAAAATCAATGTTGCAACCAGTACAACGATCGCACTTCCCTGCAGCTCTGCCCAGGTTGGCCATGAAACTTTGTTCACGAGTTCGTTGTACGAATCCTGAATATAAGCTTTGATCTTTTCCATTGTACGACTGTATTATTTATTTACTTTATTCGAATGCTTTTTATAACTCAGGATCCTGTTTCCTACGATGCTACTCGTCCTCTACCTGAAATCCCTATCCTGCTCTCCCGGCCGGACTGATCCCGCTCGCAGAACGGGACTAATTCCGCTGTGCCTGCGGGACTGAATTCTTAATTCTTAATCCGGCTGTCACGGCCGGACTGAACTCACACTATATTACTCTGTCTTCGCACGGGTGGAGAGACTCGAACTCCCAGCCAACGGTTTTGGAGACCGCTACTCTACCAATTGAGCTACACCCGTATTCCGGAAGAAGCTGCAGAATGACGGTAAACGACCCGAGGATAACACGGATGTTTAACCTATTCTGCTATCTTCTATTAAACAGGTGCGTCCCAACCGTCGGGCCGGGACGAACACCTGCTTAATTATGCTCGGATTAGTCGAGGATTTCAGTTACCTGACCTGCACCAACGGTACGGCCACCTTCACGGATCGCGAAACGCAGACCTTTGTCCATCGCGATTGGCTGAATCAGCTCAACTGTGATTGTAACGTTATCACCAGGCATTACCATCTCGCGTCCGT
>JBIIHN010000201.1:0-4224 GCA_044235745.1 Bacteroidia bacterium | reverse complement strand
TATACTCTGGTCAATATACGCCTCAGCAATGGCATTCACCAGCCGTGAAGCTTTTTCCGGCACAGGATGTGTATAATACAAACGGATAATGTTCACATCCTTATCCACGGCCTTCACGATGTAATTTTTATTCATCATTTTGGCTGTGAGCGCTGGTTTTGAAAACACTTCAAACGCGATTGGTTTTCCCAGTTCACTCCGGTGGTATTTCAGGTAGGCATCGTTCTTGTTTACGGTTATGCAAACACCACGATCGCAGATTTCCTTGCCGAAGGTTCCTTCTTTCTCAATCGTTGCATTACCTACCGGATAGTTCAGCGTAAAGTGCTCGCCTTCTTTCCAGCGAAACTCATAGCGCATGCTTTTAAACGCCTGATCAGAAATGGTATGATTTACGAGAATCGGAGATTGTTGATACAACTCTTTCTCGCGAAGCTCATCCTGACCATAGTATTCAACACAGAAATCAAGTTTGTCGAGTGCTTTTTCGAATAGGGAACGTGATTTAAGGACTTCCACTTCGGTCTGCACTTTTGCATTCGCTTTGAACACATCGAAGTCGCGGTAGAGATTGGTACCGGCCGCTCCATCCTGCGCGCTTTCAATTTTTAGGGTAGCGCTCGCCTGAAATTGCGGCGTTGCCATGTAGAGATATCGGGTGGCTGCAATTCCTGAAAGGAGGATGCAGATCACAACGATATACCAGCGTTTTTGGAGGGGATAGAGGAGGGCTTGAATGGATCCTGGGGTGCGCATAGGTTAGTCTTTGGATACATTATAAACGAGTGCCAGTGCAGTGAGCAAACTGGCGAGGGGGATCATTTTCGAAGCAAAGCGATCGAAGGCTTTATTCCTTCCGGGCGGAACATAAATCACATCACGCGGGAGCACCGTCATCTGATTAAAAGAGGCTTTTGTAAGGTCTACTTTGATGGTTTCGGTACCCCGGATGATTTTAATCTCTGTTGTTTTGGCATAGTCTGTGAAACCACTGGCTTTTCCGATCATATCTACCATTCTCGCGAAATCGGTGTGAAAAACATAGGTCCCCGGACGTTGCACTTCTCCTAAAACAGTCACCTGATTATTCAGCAGGCGAAGGTTAAGAATAGGATTTTGCAGCTGGGAACTGTAGATTTTTTTCAAGTGTTCCTCTGCTTTGCGCAGGGTCATACCTTCCAGTTTTACTTTGCCGATCTGTGGGAGATTCACTTCTCCGTTCTGATCAATCATCAGCCATTTCCCCGAAGCGGTCTCATCAGGAGAATTGTACACACTGTGGATAGAACCTATGCTGAGTTCATCGTGGCCCCAGATGCTCAGAGATATTTTATCTCCCTGCGCCAGTTCTTTCTCCGACATTTTCGCTTCCGGGGCAGTCGCACCGGATTTCGCATCCTGCTGATACAATGCATATTTATTGCAGGAGCTGCACAAAAGCAGGACGATCATGCCGGAAACAAACAGGATCGCTGCCTTTAGCAAAAATTCAAATTTAACTTTCATGGTGGTTTTGGTTTAGTCTTCTGCACGGAGGCTCCTCCACGTATAGCAATTAAACTTCATCCCGGTTGAAAGGGTTACATTTTCCGGTAAAATCTGATATCGTCCTTCAGATTTATTTTTGCGAAAATGTTACGCAACTTGCAGAAAAACAATATAAAAGAAGTTTCAATCATTCCAAAATCAATGCTTTAAAATACGATATTTTCAACGGATAGTTGCCCGTATTTGAAATAAAAATGAAGGGGATTCTTACAAAACGACGGCATGAAATGAAGACCCTTGCGGAGAAAAGGGTTGACATTTACCGCTTAATTTACGGCGAATATGCGGTTATCACAGAATACATATTCAACATTTTTACGGAATATATAATTGATAATAATTGTGCCGGCCTTGATGAAAAAAGTCTGGTATCAGGAATACTAATTACGCATTAAAAAAATCCCCCTTCGATAATTTTATGAAGGGGGATTTGTTTTATACTTATTACCGCTCTATCACCTCACCACCAGCTTCGTCTGCAGCACCTGATCACCGGCGCGCAGTACGAGGGTGTAGATGCCGGATGCCAATTCCGCCGCGTTGACTTCCGCTTTGTAATTGCCGGCATTTAATTCGCTGTTTAGCACGGTTTGCATCAGACGGCCGTTGAGATCGTAAAGGCGGATATCCGCTACCGTTGCACGCTCGAGGCTGAAGGGTACAAGGGTGATTCCGGATGCCGGGTTTGGTGTGGGTGCCGAAAGTGAAGTACCATTCGCTTGCAGTTCTCCGATACCGGTCGCATTGCTGAAGGCTACATCATCCACCCGCACCCATGATCCGACATTTGTAGTAGATGAGTTGGTAATTGATATACCAATAAGACATTTAACGGGATTGCTGCCGACTATTCCAACTGGCATGAGTGCCTGTACGTAAACCGGGGCATTGTTGGTGATGGTGAGTGCACCACCGCCAGTGGGCTGTGTGTTGAAGTCATAGTATCCAACTGAGGCCCCTAACTCATCACCTCCGATCAAATTACACTTGTAATAAAATGTGACGGAATTGGAGTGCTGGCTGACGGTGAATCCTGTACCTCCCGCCGTGGAACTAATGTAACCTGAGTATGGGCTGCCAAAGGCAGTGACGACCTCTATTTGTACCGATTTTGTTCCGCTATGCGCATCCGATGACTGGCTGACCGGTGTGGCAATGCCGGGGATATTATTCGACGACCATTGGTCGGGGTTGCCTGCTGCCCACGTTTCAAAGCCGGCGTTGGGGATTTGTGCGTACAGTCCGATGGGTAGTAAACTGAGCAACAGGAGTAAGGTTTTTTTCATTTGCGTAAGGATTTTCAGACTGCAAAGATCGTGTTCAGTATTGGTATTTGAAACGGTTTCTTCATAGCTTTTCAGGGTTTCTTTGTTAACATTACCTTCCTGAAAAGCCGGACCGAAAAGGGCGTTTTCTACGGTCAAATTGGCTACTTTCGTGACCATTCGTATGAAAGTAAATGTCATTAACCGCTCCGGTCACCCGTTGCCGGCCTATGAAACACTTGCTTCGGCAGGTATGGACCTGCGGGCTGCGCTGGAAGCTCCCGTGAGTATTCATCCCGGTCAGCGCCTCCTCATACCCACCGGACTCTTCATCGAGCTTCCGGTGGGGTTCGAAGCACAGATCCGCCCCCGCAGCGGTCTGGCGGCCAAACACGGTATTACCGTACTGAATACCCCCGGCACCATCGACGCTGATTACCGTGGAGAGATCAAAGTCATCCTCATCAACCATGGCCAGGAGGCCTTTATCATTAACAATGGTGAGCGCATCGCACAGATGGTGATCGCCCGGCATGAACGTGTAGAATGGAATGAAACCGACACCCTCGAAGAAACCCTTCGCGGCGCCGGTGGATTCGGATCTACGGGAACCTAAATAATTCTTCGCTGCAGGCGGAGGTTAGTGTTCTACCCCGAACGGTTGTTAAGGGGTTGGTAGGTTAGTGGGTTAGTACCGTTCTTCGAACGGTTGTTAGTGGGTTGGCAGGATTATACTAAAAGCCCAGCCACCGGTAAATTAGTAAACAGTAATCATCAATATAAATTTTATGAGAATCATCGTTCCGATGGCCGGCATGGGTAAACGTATGCGGCCGCACACGCTCACCACTCCGAAACCACTGGTGCCTGTTGCCGGAAAGGCCATTGTACAGCACCTCGTGGAGGACATCATCCGCATGTGTAACCAGAAAGTGGAAGAGATTGCTTATGTAGTCGGACGCTTCGGTGAGGAGGCGGAAAAGAATCTGGTGAAGATCGCCGAAAATCTGGGCGCCAAAGGAACCATCCACTATCAGGATACTCCCCTCGGCACCGCTCATGCCATCCTCTGCGCTGAGAGCGCATTACGTGGTCCGGTGGTGGTAGCATTTGCCGATACACTCTTCAGCGCCGACTTCCGCATGGACGATGATTGTGATGGTGTAATCTGGGTAAAACAGATTGACGATCCGCGGCAGTTCGGTGTGGTGAAAACCGGTGCCGATAGTGTAATCACCGACTTCGTGGAAAAACCTCAGGAATTTGTGAGCGACCTCGCGATCATCGGTATCTATTACATCAAGGACGGAGAGAACCTGCGCAGCGAACTGCAATATCTCATCGACAATAATATAAAGGATAAGGGCGAATACCAGCTTACCAATGCCCTCGAAAATATGAAGGCCAAGGG
>JBIIHN010000200.1:0-4226 GCA_044235745.1 Bacteroidia bacterium | reverse complement strand
TATTCTGAAAATCTTCGACTGCTATCATGTTGCTCAAGTAAAGAAGTTAAGAAATAATACAACTAATAAATATAAAATCTAAAACCTTCAAACAACAATCAAGTTATGAAAAAAAATCACCAACTCAATTTCATTTTCTGTATCATCGGAGCATACATGCTCTTGTCGATGCAATCGATCGCTCAGCCAGGGTGGACTCCTACAACTACGCTTACAACTGCTACCCGCTTTATGGAAGCTGTGGATTGTATTTCTGCAAATGCCTCAATGTACACAGTAGGTACCCGTACAAATACTAATGGTACGTTTGATATAATTATTGCGCGTTATAATTATTCAGGTCTGTTGCTTTCCAGCGTTACACGTAATCTGTCGGGGTTTGATGAAGTGCCGGTGAAAATTAAAGCTGATGCGAGTGGAAATATTTATGTATTGAGCTCTGCCAATACCACTGGTACAAGCCGTGATTTATGGCTGTTAAAGTATAATTCTACCTTAACGTTTCAGTGGTCGCAGACGTTTAGTGGTTCCACATCATCTAATGACCAAGCTGTAGATATGGTCGTTAGCGGTAGCAATGTATATGTCCTTGGTAATAGTGTTCAGGCTTCATCCGGAAGCAATGTGATCTTAGTCCGTTACAATACTTCAGGTACGTTGTTGAACCAGACAAACTTCCAGTTTGCAGCAAATACAAATGATGAGGTGGCTACAGGTTTGAATTTTGACGGCACATCCGTTTATGTGTGCGGATACCGTAACAGTGGTACCAGCCTCGACGGCATGATTCTGAAGTACAATAGCAGTCTAACGTTGCTCTTCAGTACCTCCTGGTCTCAGTTTACCACAATTAGCACAAACGATGCCTTCAACGCAATCGTAACTGATGGTGCCCATATTTATGTAGCGGGCTACACCAATAACACAGGTGTAACGATTCCAACAAAGGAAACGGTGGTTGCACGTTTTAACAAATCAACCGGTGCACTTGTAAATGCGTTTCTAAATTCAGCTTTCGGTTCTGCAACTACCAATGAAGAGTTTACGCATATTGCAATAGAAGGTACTAATATTTATACCATGGGTAAAAAAGAAAAAAGCGCCGGCAAATTCTCGATATTGATGCATAAATACAATAACCTACTTGTTGCAGCTTCTGGATGGCCTCGTAATTACAATCCGGGTTCTGACAGCTACATCGGATTTGATTTGGATGTTCGGTCTTCAGGTGGTGATGTGTTGGTAACCGGAACCGCCTTCAGAACAAGCACATCAGGTATCAACTATACATCTTCCCTCACATTGTATTATACAACCGGCGGAACTGTGATTGCGGAATACGCGACTCCCAATAACGTAGGTTGTAATACACTTGAAACCACCGGTAAGGCAGGTCTGATCTGGGGTAGTTATTCTTTTGATATAGCTATCTGCGGCGGACATATGGCCTGGAGCAGCACCATAGCAAATGTGAAGGCTAACCGTGCTGAAATCTGGTTTACTCTAATTACACCACCTTCTCCTCCCAACGACTTGCCCTCGGCTGAGCAGGAGCGTATTGCTTCTTCTGATTTAGATGAAGAACCTGTTTTCAATATCTTTCCTAATCCTGCAACTACAGAGCTGCGAATCAGCGGTAAAACAATGGCAACGGAAATCCGGATTTTTGATCTCACTGGTAAACTGGTAAGTTCACATGCCGCCGGATCCAATAGTTTCAGTATTGACATTACGGATCTTCAGCCTGGTCAATATATCATGCATTTAGATACAGAAACAGGACATGAGGTGAGTGAGTTTATAAAGCTTTAAGGTTAGAATATTCTATAAAAGAGGCTGTCTCAAAAGGGCAGCCTCTTTTTTTTAATTAGTTGAATTTTTTTTAAATATGTCATTTGCAGATAGGTAATTCTGTAGCTTTTTACCAAACTATTTCCGTCTGAAATACCATCCAATCCCGGCCTGAGCTTTTCTCATGCTATTTTAAGTTTGACAGCGTCAATAATCTATCTTTGTCCCATGCAATTCGCTTCCGTAGTTGGACAACAGGCTGTAAAAGATCGCCTTATCGCCGCCAGTCGTGAGGGGCGTGTTTCGCATGCGCTCTTGTTTTTCGGTCAGCCCGGCTCCGGTGTTTTGCCTATGGCCCGTGCCTTTGCTCAGTTTCTGAATTGCGAGCAACCCGGCGAAACGGATTCCTGTGGTGTGTGCGGATCCTGCCGTCGTGCAGCTAAAATGGTGCATCCCGATATCAACTATGTGTACCCTGTGGTAACGGGAATCGTTAAGAATCCCTGCTCTGTGGATTTTATTGAAGACTGGCGCAATTTACAGCTGGAGCAGTCCTATGCTAATCTTACTGATTGGATTGATTATATCACCAGCGGAGATGCAAAAAACCGTCAAGGCAATATCCCGGCTGAAGAGGCGCAGGATATCATACATAAGATTAACTTGAAGGCATTTGAAGGAAGGTTTAAGGTGATGATCATTTGGTTGCCGGAAAAGATGAATGTTGCAACTGCCAACAAGCTATTGAAAAGTTTGGAAGAGCCACCTGCCAATACCTTGTTTATCCTTGCTTCGGAAGCCCGCGACCAATTGCTTTCCACTATTCTGAGCCGTACCCAGCTGGTCAAACTCGGGCGCCTGCAGGAAGAAGACATTGTTGCTGCTTTACAGCCGTCGTATCAATTGTTGGAAACCGAAGCCTTGGATATGGCGAGGCTGGCCGAAGGCGACTTCAATCTGGCCATACAGCTGGCCCGGCAGGAACGGGGCACCGGTTCTTATGAAGAGGCCTTCCTGAATTGGATGCGCCTCTGCTTCAATCCGTTCAAAACCATGGACAAGCTCCTGGCATGGGTCGATGGAATAGCTGCCGAGTCAAAAGAAGAACAAAAGCAGTTTCTGGCAGCCTCCCTGCAGGTTTTGCGTGAATGTTTGTTGATAAATGTTGCTGATGGCCCGTTGGTGAAGATGACCAATGCGCAACGCACTGTTATTCAGAAGTTTTTGCCTTTTGTGAATGAGCTGAATGCTGCTCCGTTCATGGAAGCGGTCTCAGAGGCCATTTATCAATTAGAAAGAAATGCCCATGGTAAAATCTTATTCTTAGATTTGTCATTGAAGATTCACCGTATTCTTCAGATTAAATAGCAATTCTTCCCGGATGGTAAATGTGGTTATCGTTTATCTAAGGGAGTCAATATATAGCCAAACAGGCAGGAACATAAAACAGCAAACGTATGGGATGCAGTTCATGTTCAACTGCCACCGGATCCGGATCCCCTGCCGGTTGTCGCAACAATGGAACCTGCGGCACCGGCGGATGCAATAAATTAAACGTCTATAACTGGCTGGCAGATATGCAGCTTCCCGAAGGGCAAAAGCCTTTCGATATTGTGGAAGTTCGCTTCAAAGGCAGCCGGAAAGAGTTTTACCGGAATAGCAATAACCTCGAACTTCATGTTGGGGATATGGTGGCAGTTGAAGGTAACCCCGGTCATGATATCGGGGAAATCAGTATGGTAGGTGAGTTGGTTCGCTTTCAGCTCCGTAAGCGCGGATTGAAAGAAGACTCGCATGAGATAAAAACACTTTATCGTATGGCCAAGGAGGCCGATATCGAGAAGTGGAAAGAAGTAAAATCACTTGAGTTTGATACGATGCATGGCTCTCGTACCATTGCGCTGCAACTCGGGCTGAAAATGAAGCTGAGTGATGTGGAGTATCAGGGAGACGGGAAGAAGGCTACGTTTTTCTATACGGCCGATGATCGTGTCGATTTTCGTGAGTTGATTAAACGGCTGGCCGATCAGTTTAAAGTGCGCATTGAGATGCGGCAGATCGGGATGCGTCAGGAAGCAGCTCGCCTCGGTGGAATCGGATCCTGTGGCCGTGAACTTTGTTGTTCAACCTGGCTGAGTGATTTTAAAATAGTAAGCACTTCTGCGGCCCGTTATCAGAATTTAAGTCTTAATCCGATTAAACTGGCTGGTCAGTGCGGTAAGCTCAAATGTTGTTTGAACTATGAGCTGGATACCTATATGGATGCCGTGAGGGATATCCCGGAGTCAAATATTAAACTTCAGACCGGTAAAGGACTGATGGTGCACCGGAAGACTGATATTTTCAAACGCATCATGTGGTATAATCTTATTCCTGAATTGAAAGAAGGAGAGGAGCGCGGTTTTGTCCCTGAGCAATGGGTGCCCATGAGTGTG
>JBIIHN010000199.1:0-4227 GCA_044235745.1 Bacteroidia bacterium | reverse complement strand
TCTGCCCGCCGTCCGGCGATATGACATCGACAACCAAACTATCACTGAACAATCTTCCGTTGCTCCTCATCAATGGTGCACGATAGAAGAAAGGGGGATCCAGGGCTCCACGAAGTTCCTGTTGAGTACCTCTGCTGAGTTCCGGCTCTGCACTCATCTCGAATACTATCTCCCGTGCATTTACGAGCTGATCGTGGGTGATGAGGTTCTCATCGATCTGTTTACCGTCAATCCGTAGTTGCTTTACATAAACATCGGATAGGCGTGACCGTTGTGTGCGCAGCCGTACCGTTTTGCCGTTCTCGAGCTGTATCTGCAATGAATCAAACAGCGGACTTCCCACGGCATAATACGGACTGCCGGGTGTGACCGGATAAAAACCCATGGCACTCCATACATACCAGGCCGACATCTGTCCGCAATCTTCATTGCCGGGTAATCCATCCGGTCCTGTTTTGTAGAGGCTATCCATGATATTCCGTACCAGCTTCTGTGTTTTCCAGGGCTTGCCGATGTAGTTGTAGAGATAGGCCATGTGATGGCTGGGCTCGTTGCCGTGCGCATACTGCCCAATCATGCCGGTAATATCGGCCTGCGTTCGTCCTGTTGTTTTGCTGTTCTCGGAAAAAAGCCCATCGAGTTTTGCTTCCGCCTGCTGCACACCGCCCATCAGGTTTACCAATCCCGGAATATCCTGCGGGACAAAAAACGAATACTGCCAGGCATTGGCCTCCGTATAATGATTGTTAACTTCACGGGGATCAAAGCGCGGGATGAAATCACCGTTACGGCGAGGACGCATAAATCCGGTCGTTGGGTCGTAAAGATTTCTGTAGGATGCCGCCCGCTGCAGATAAATACGTTCGTCCATTGACTGTCCGAGCATGGAGGCCACCCGCGAAATACACCAATCATCATACGCGTACTCCAGCGTTTTCGAAACCGACTCATGCTCATCTTCAATTCCGATATAACCACCCCGGATATACGCCGGTAACCCCAGATGATTCCAGGTTGCACTTTTCTTCATCGCCACGAATGCAAGTGTAGTATCAAAATTACTCACGCCCTTCACCAAGGCATCCGTAATGACAGGAATACTATGATAGCCGATCATGCAATCCGTCTCGTTGGCACCGAGTTCCCAAACCGGCAAACGGCCGCCTTGCTCATACTGTGCGAGAAATGTTTTGATATAATCAAGTGTTCGCTTCCGGTCGATGAGGGTATAAAGCGGATGTGCTGCGCGGAAGGTATCCCAGAGGCTGAAAACAGTGTACTGTGTATATCCCTCCGCTGTATGGATTTTATTGTCGCGACCTCTATAACGGCCATCAACATCCGAAATTACATTGGGCACCACCATGGCATGGTAGAGTGATGTATAAAAGTTCGTCTGTTCCTTTTCGGTAGCTCCAAAGGCCTTCAGTTTACCCAATTCCGCATTCCATGCAGCATCCGCTTCCTGCTGAACTTTTTTGAAATCCCAGTGCGCTAATTCCTTTTCAAGATTCTTTATTGCTCCTTCCGTATCTACTGTTGAGATGGCAGTACGGATCAGTGTTGTATGTTCCTTGTCGGAAGATATGTTGGTCCGGTCGAGGTCGATGAACACCGCAACGCTGTCGTAGTCGATGGTCTCACCCGGTAAAAGGTTGCGTCCGCTGTTGGTGCGAATACCTTTGATGGCCTGTCCAAACTCCATTACAAAGTAGATGTACTGATCTTTCGCCCAGGCTTCACTGTGACGATAGCCGGTGATCCGGTTCTTACTGACCCATTGCAGCGAAGAGCCCAGCGTACGATCACGATGACGCAGGTCGACGAGGATGGAAGGATTTACCCCGGCACGGGTGGTGTAGGCATGCATACCGGCGCGCACCGTTGTCGTCAGCTCCGCGCGGATATTTTCCCTCGTCAGTGTCACGGCATAATAACCGGGACGAGCCAGCTCCGTGGTATGATCATAGGCAGAAACAAAATCCTTCGGATGGAAGGAAGCAGCATTCACGACCGGCATCACCAGCACATCGCCGTAATCAGAGCATCCGGTACCACTCAGGTGTGTATGACTGAAACCATAAATCAGCGAATCGGCATAATAATATCCGCTGCATCCTTCCCAGCTGTTATCTCTGCGTGTATCCGGACTCAGCTGCATCATTCCATACGGAACTGTAGCACCCGGGTAGGTGTGACCTACACCACCGGTACCGGTCATGGGATCAACGTATTTTGTATAGGATTGCGCCAGACTTGTTGTTGCGACGAAGAACAACAGGAACACACCGAAGAAGGATTTTAACATGGGTTAAAAATACAAAATGCCCCTGACCTATCAATCACCATTAAGGTGTAGTCTCGGCCTTTAAAAGCAGATTATTCAGGCATTTTATACGGATACGGGATGCATCGGCACCGGAATAAAATATTTCTTTCTGCTCTCCGGGAATCAGATGGAAACCGTTATCACTAAACTCCATCTCTCCCTTCTCATCGTAGAGATAAACACCATAGGCGAACACATCGGAGGTCAGGACGAACATACCCGGACTAAACACCGCCATGTTGATGGTTGCCGTATCGAGCTTCAGCTCATTCGGTTTACAGCGCAAAAGAAAATTCCGGCCGATCACTCTCTGCTCTGCCCTATCCCATGCTTCTGTCACGATCACATTTGATTTCCTGTCCAGAAAAGTAAGGTGAGCTGCAGGATAAACGAAAGCCTCCTGAATCACGGTATCCGCCTTGATACGAAGATCACGTTCATCCAGCAAGGCCGGCTGCGACGAGTTGTTTGTCGCGATAAACCAGGTACGCATGGTAATTGCTCTCTCCGGACCTCCCTCATAATGAAGACCGGCCACTAGTCCCTTCGCTGTCTCCTTTGCACTGCAATAAAATGGCTCAAACAATTTCTTCGCCTCATAGTAAAATAATTTCGGACGATACCGGTAATCCATCGCACTCCATGAAATTGAAGGCCAGCAATCGTTCCATTGCCAGAACAGCGAACCGCGGCAATACGGATAACTGCTGCGCTGCGCATCGATGGCCATCTTCATACCATAAGCCTGTTGCAGCTGACTCACATACGAATAATCGCGCAGGTCTTCCGGCACAATAAAATACTGACGCAGCATCGTATCGATCGTTTCAAATCCCCGCGGATGTTTCTGATGATGGCGCAAGGACGGAGAAGACTTCGTTGGATTTTTTACAACCCCGTTCCACGCAGAAACATCGGGCAACGACTGAAATCCGAACTCCGACATAAAACGCGGCACCTTCTCTCTGTACTTCTCGAAAGGTTCCCATCCCCACCACACACCCCAGTAATGGCTATCGCCGGATGTCATACTTTGCTTGCGACCCCAACCATATTTCGGGGAAGAGGACACATAGGCGGTACCGTTACCATAGGCAGCCACTAATACCGGCAACATGGTTTCGAATACCTGCTGATAATGTTGCCAGATTAACGCGGAATCCTGCGGACTATAGGAAAACTGTTTCTGCCAGCCCCAGTTATGCCAGCCCTCATCGCTTTCATTGTTTCCGCACCAAAGCACAATACACGGATGGGAAGAGAGTCGTTCCATTTGCTGAAGCGCTTCCGTTTCCACGCTTTGTTGAAACTCTTTGTTGCCGGGAATCATGCTGCAGGCAAACATAAAATCCTGCCAGACCATAATCCCATACCGGTCACATAATTCATAGAAGATATCGGGCAAATACACGCCACCACCCCAAACGCGGAGCATATTACAATTTGCATCTGCGGCACTCTTTACAATTTTTTCATAATCAGCGGTAGTCACGGCATTCAAAAAAACGTGCGGAGGAATGATGTTCGCACCGCGGGCAAAGACATCCTTACCATTTATACGAAAGCCGAAGCTATCACCGATACTATCGGGCTGCTGAATGAGTTCGGCGGTGCGGAAACCGGTGGTGCAATGAACAGATGTTGTATCGCCCACAACAGAAAGCTGATACGAGTAAAGCTGTTGTTCTCCGCGATGAAGCGGATTCCAGTAACGAAGAGCGGTCTGCTCAAACGGAATTTCAATCCTCTGCTCGCCCGGATAAAGCGTACATTCATGGATCAGATTAACTTTACCTTCGGTGGAATGGAGCTTCAAAGTCGTTTTTGTCAGCGCAGAAGCATAGACCTTACATGTAGCCACCAAACCCGAATCGGTTTTAGCGACCTTCACCCACCAC
>JBIIHN010000198.1:0-4264 GCA_044235745.1 Bacteroidia bacterium | reverse complement strand
GCGGCGATTCGAATATCAGGTACGACGTCCTTCAATTGTTTACATCGATGATTATGCTCATCATCCTGAAGAACTCCGTGCAGCCATACTATCCGCCAGGGAATTATATCCCGGTAAACGGATAACGATAGCCTTCCAGCCGCATCTTTTTACACGCACACGCGATTTTGCGGATGGATTCGCCGAAAGTCTGAGTCTGGCTGATACGGTTTATCTGCTCGATATTTATCCTGCACGTGAATTACCAATACCGGGAGTGGACAGCGGACTGCTCTTTGATAAAATGACCATCGCTGATAAACACCGGGTTAGTAAGGAAGAAATCATCCAACGGCTCCGGCATTCCACGCCACAGGTATTTATGACCCTCGGTGCCGGCGATATAGATCAACTGGTTGCACCTATAAAAAAACTTCTGGAAAACGCATGAAAACAAAAATTAATTTCCGGAAAATCCTCGCCATCACCGGATGGACAATCCTGACTGCCGGTGTGATGATGTTATTGGGATTTGTGAGCAATGAACAAGATGTTTTGCGGTGCTCCGCGATAGTTATTAACATGGCCGATGATAACGGACACGAGTTTGTGGATCATCAGGACATCCTTGAACTGGCCAACAGCAAAGGGAAAATTATCGGAAAACCCATCGGAACGATTAACACTTCGCTGTTAGAAAAAATAATTTTATCGAACCCCTTCGTAGAGAGCGTCGAAGTATATTCAGCGATCGGAGGAAAACTGCACATCGATGTCGTGCAGCGGAATCCTGTTGTACGCATTGTGAACAAAAACGACGAACAGTTTTATATTGATGAAACGGGCGCATTTATGCCTGTATCAGAGCGTTACACCCCGCCTGCCTTGGTGGCAAGCGGGTATATTTTCAATACTTTTTCAGAGATGAAAGTGGGGTATAGATTCACTGTCAACGATACAACGGTCACGCAGATACCCCGGGTAATCGAGCAGGTTTACGCGCTCGCAAAGTTCATTGAAGCGGATACTTTCTGGTCGGCTAACACCGAACAGATTTATGTGAACGAGCATCAGGAACTGGAAATTGTTCCGCGTTTTGGTGATCATACCGTGCTGGTGGGAGACACCAGTTTGTTAACAAATAAATTTCAACGACTGATGGTGTTTTACCGGGAGGGTATGAATAACATCGGCTGGAATACTTATCAAATGATCAACCTGAAGTACAAAGGGCAGGTTGTTTGCACAAAAAAGAATTAAGCAGATGGAGCACTCAGGGATCATCGTCGGTTTGGATATTGGTACTACCAAAATCGCGGCTATTGTAGGTCGTCGTAATGAACACGGCAAGGTGGAGGTAATGGGACTCGGCCGTTCGGAGTCATTGGGCGTTATGCGCGGTATGGTGGCGAACATCGAGAAGACAGTAGCCTCCATTAAGGAAGCAGTTGCTGAAGCAGAAGCGAAGTCGGGGGTGGAAATCAGCGATGTGCATGTGGGTATTGCCGGTCAGCATATCAAGAGTATGCAGCATCGCGGAATGGTAACCCGTACGAACCTCAACGATGAAATCAGCCGTAACGATATCGATGCCATCATTAAGGATATGTATAAGCTGGCGATGCCTCCGGGAGAAGAAATCATCCATGTTATTCCGCAGGAGTATATTGTCGATAACGAGCAAGGCATCAAAGATCCGGTCGGCATGTCAGGCATCCGTCTTGAAGCGAATTGTCATATCATCACCGGACTGATTACGGCAGCCAACAATATTCAGAAATGTGTGACCAAGGCCGGACTCAAAACCGTTGATATCATTCTGGAGCCGCTTGCGTCAGCAGAGGCTGTATTGACGGAGGAAGAAAAGGAGGCCGGTGTTGTTTTGGTGGATATCGGCGGCGGTACGACCGACATTGCCATTTTCCAGGATGGTATCATCCGGCATACAGCTGTTATTCCTTTCGGGGGTAATGTAATTACTGACGATATCAAGGAGGGCTGTTCGATTATCCGTAATCAGGCCGAATTGCTGAAGACCAAGTTTGGCTCCGCACTGGCCAAGCAGATGAAGGATAACGAAATTGTTTCCATTCCGGGACTGCGTGGAAGGGAACCTAAAGAAATTTCCGTGAAGAATCTCGCTTCGATCATTCAGGCAAGGATGGAAGAAATCATCGAAAGCGTTTATTATGAAATCAAGGCGTCCGGCTTCGAAAAGAAACTGATTGCCGGCATTGTCATCACCGGTGGAGGCTCACAGCTGAAGCATGTTACCCAGCTCGTAGAGTATATAACGGGCATGGATACCCGCATTGGTTATCCGAATGAACATCTTGGAAAAGGAATGGAAGAAGTGAAGAGTCCGATGTATGCTACCGGTGTCGGTTTGGTGATCAAAGGCCTTCAGGAGATCGAGAGCGTACGCCGGGTGCCTTCTGTATCATCCTCCGGAAAAGCTGATCCTGCTCAAACGGATGACAAATCAACACGTCTGCCCTGGTGGAAGTCTATCTTCAATTCTGAAATCCTCGGCGACGACAAAGACGATAAACTCTGAACCAACCTGTAAAAAAAATAAAACCAACATATCATGAACCAGCAAGAATTTCCCCAGCAACAGCCATCCCTGATTCCCTTTGATATCAGCAAGGAGCAATCATCCATCATCAAGGTGATCGGAGTAGGTGGTGGTGGCAGCAATGCTGTGAATCACATGTTCCGTCAGGGCATCTCCGGCGTAGAATTTATTGTATGCAATACCGACGCGAAAGCACTGGCCATTAGTCCGGTTCCTACCCGTATTCAGTTAGGTCCCGGCCTTACACAAGGCATGGGCGCCGGCGCAATTCCTGAAGTGGGAAAGCGCGCCGTGATTGAGAATATTGATGAGCTTCGCGCTATTTTAGGCGACAATACGCGTATGGCGTTTATTACGGCAGGAATGGGTGGCGGAACCGGTACCGGCGCGGCCCCTATCATTGCAGGCGTTGCCAAAGAACTCGGTATTCTTACCGTAGGTATCGTAACGGTACCTTTTGCCTTCGAGGGACGCAAAAGAAAGCAGCAGGCAGAAGCCGGTATCGAGGAGATGAAGAAGAACGTGGATGCATTGCTGATTATATGCAATGATAAATTACGTGAGATTCACGGTAACCTTAACCTGAGTGTTGCTTTCGGACATGCAGACGATGTGCTCACCGTTGCCGCGAAGAGTATCGCAGAAATCATTACCAATACCATGCATATCAGTACCGACTTCGCTGACGTGCAAACTGTCTTGAAAGATAGCGGCGTTGCGATCATGGGATCCGCTGCTGCAGAGGGAGATAACCGTGCTACCCGCGCTGTTGAGGCGGCATTGGATTCGCCATTGCTGAACGATAATGTGATTGAAGGTGCCAGCTATATTTTGCTCAACATCACCAGCGGTAATGCGGAAGTAACCATGGATGAGGTGGGTGATATCAACGATTATATTCAGGAGAAAGCCGGCAACTCAGCTGATATTATTATGGGTATCGGTAAAGATCCCTCTCTGGGTGATAAAGTGGGTGTAACGGTTATCGCTACGGGTTTCAAAACCGGTGAGCAGAAGAAACAGGAAAAGGAAGCAAAGGTGGTCGATAAGATTGTCTATGATCTTGGTAAACCGGAACCTCAGATTCCTGTTAACGTGCAGAAACAGGATATTCCTGCTCCTGCCGGCCCCGTGAATCAGGCTCCTTCAGAACCGGTGCTGATCGTTCGCGAGGAAACGCCGCTGAACCTCGCAGAGCAGCTTGAAAGTAGTTTTGTGGATGAAGCCAGTCAGCCTGTTTCGAATGAGAATGGTTTGATTGAATTTCAGTTTCCGATGGAGAGTGAGATGACCATTAAGGTGATTGAATCTGAAGTGGTATCGAATGTACCTTTAGCGGAAGCGGAGGATGATCAGGAAATGATACGTCACGACCTGTACAATCAGGCTCCGGCACAACCATTGAGTCAGCAAACCCCTTCGCTGAGTCCGGAAGAAGAAATGTATCGTCATTCCCGCGAACGTATCATGCGTCTGCGCGAAGTGAGTATGCGATATAATTCACCAAATGGCATCGCTGATATGGAACGTGAGCCGGCTTTCAAGCGTCGTAATGTGCAGCTGGATTCTACGCCTTCTTCTGCGGAGTCAAATGTTTCACGTTT
Source organism: Bacteroidia bacterium (assembly GCA_044235745.1). Lineage (GTDB taxonomy): Bacteria > Bacteroidota > Bacteroidia > AKYH767-A > OLB10 > JAJTFW01. Next base: position 103 of record JBIIHN010000198.1, on the reverse strand, counting down.
TACGCTCTCGATGGATGAGTCGCAGAATAAGCCGGAGATTCGTTCCAATAATACATTTCTTCACGATCGCGTTGATTAATTATGAGCCTCGAACAAATCATCA
>JBIIHN010000197.1:0-4269 GCA_044235745.1 Bacteroidia bacterium | reverse complement strand
TCTGGTGGCCGCTTCCAAAATCGTTTCACCTGGCCGTGGGTGAGAGCAACAGGTATTGGTCCACAGACCGCCTGAATGGTATTTATGCGAAGCTCTTCTCTGAAGAAGTAATTTTTGCTCATCATTAAAAAGAAAAACCGAAAACGCCCGATGAAGCACACCCTTCTGATGTGCTTCCATCTTCTCCATTACACCGATGTCCTCATCAGCTTCGTTTACAAGAATTACCTGTTCCATAAGCAGGTAACAAAATTAAAAGGAATTGGTTATCTATCAGATTCAAAGTTCACTCTGCTGGCCTAATCTTTTTAAAAGTAAAGATTTAATCTTAAGGGCAAAGGACAAAACGCTATGGCCACCCTTCAGGTTGAGCTTCTTACTGATACTATGACGATGGTTTTCGACAGTTTTGGGACTAATGAACAAATCATCAGCGATCTCGGATGTTGTTTTTTCCATTGCAACAAGAAACAAAACTTTGCGTTCCGTCTTTGTCAGCAAAGAAAGAATGGAGTCCAGTTCATCTGCTCCGAACTCAAGATGACCTGAAACGGTATCATTGATCCTTCGCTGTATATACTCCATCAAAACATCTCTTTTTGACAACCTGTTTCGTATGGACGCCAATAAATCTTTGCGGCTAACAGGTTTCAGAAGATAATCGTCGGCTCCCTTGTTCATCCCCGTCCGGATATCCTCATGCTCTACCTTTGCCGATAAAAAAATGAACGCGGTTGTCAAACCACCCGGAAGAGAACGAAGGTTTTTAAGTATTTCGTAGCCATCCATACGCGGCATTTTTATATCGCATAAGACCAGGTCAGGGTTTAGTGTTTGGAACAGTTCAAGTCCTTCCTGCCCATTGGAAGACACGAACACTTCAAATCCTTCCAGTTTAAGAATCTCGCGCAGATTATTCCTTAGAATTTCTTCGTCTTCGATAATGAGTATTCTATTCATTGCTTAAATTTAGTGGAAGCGATATTTGCACTACACACCCTTCCGACTCTTTACTGGTTAGTTTTATTTCGCCTTTATGAATTTCAAGAAACTGCTTCACAATCACCAAACCCATACCTGTTCCGGACACACTCTCCGTGTTTGACGCTCGAAAGAAGCTTGAAAACAATAAATGCTGTTCTGACTCCGGAATACCAATACCATTGTCTGTGATGGTTACTTCGTATTGTTGATCTGAGCAGGAAACAGCGAGTTCAATAACTTCATGGGCCGGCGAATACTTCACTGCATTACTTAATAAATTAGAGATGACATGTCCCATCAGCTTTTGATCAAAAGAGGCATCGATGGATGAACAAGATGTCTTCAGGACAATTTTCCGATCCGGAAAACGCAATCTGAATTCCGCTGCCTGCAACCGGATGAATTCACAGAAGTCACCTTGCTCAGGTTGAAATCTAACCTGCCCTGACTCTAATTTGCCGAAAAGAAGAATGTTATCCATAATAGTCGTCATCCTTTCAATTTCATCCATGGCTCTATCCATATGAAATCCAATACGATCATCATAATTCACCCCACTTCTTTCCAGGAGAATCCGAATGAGTTCAATACTGGTCATTATACCTGCCAGCGGAGTCCTGAATTCGTGTGAAGCCATACTGACAAACCTGGATTTCAACTCTGACAAATGACGTTCCTTATTCAAGGCAGTGCGAATTCGCTCTTCTGCGTCCTTTAACAAGGTAATATCGGTTTCCACCGATACCCAATTAACAAGATCGCCCGACTCGTTGAAAATCGGAGTTGCATTCAGGAAAAACCACACTTTCGAGCCATCCTTCATGTATGCAAGCTTTTCACCGGAAAAAGGTATTTTCTGCTGTGTTGCCTCCCTTAACTGAAGAATCACTTCCGGATCAGTATCAGGACCATCCAGCAATTCACCCGGATATTTCCCGAGCACCTCCTCCAGCGTATATCCGGTACGATTCAAAAACGCCTCATTTACCCATTCAATTCTGGCCAGTGCATCAGTAATCAGAACCATACTGGCGGTTTGAGATGCAACTACGGCCAATTGTTTGAAATTTCTATCCCTGAATTTTCGCTCAGTAATATCACGACAAATGCACACCAGCCCCTGATCAGGAAGCAGTGTCAATGAAATTTCAGTATCAATTTGCTTTCCGGTAAACTTATTATAACCACATGTTTCGCCACTCCATGTACCTTCTTTCATTAGAATCGGAAAAATATGGTGTTCGATCCTTTCAATTTCCTCATGTGAATAAAGCTCTTTCCAGCTTTTACCAATGAGGTCCTCTTGATTCTCAAACCCATACATTTTCACATGAGCATCATTCATGTAAGTATATTGCCCCGCTTCATCTAATAGTGCAATACCATCGGGAGAAATTTCAATAGCGATCTCCTGATTCTTGATCTGAGTTTCATAGTTTTTCAACTGATCGATATTTAACCCATATCCCACCGCCATAATAAAACGGCCATAGTGATCATGAATCGACTTCATCATTCGAAGATTAGTCGTACGAATATTGTTACGTACAATTGTCTCTTCAAATGAATATTGCTGTAGCTCCTCAGAAATAAGATGGTTGAATCTCGCTCGACGACTTTCCGCAATCGAAATCGGTAGATTCCTATATTTTACATAGTCAAAATCATCCTTGCCTATCATCCATTTACGGATATCTTCATCTTTAACGGCGTGCTGATTCAAATATAAGTACCGTTGATTCACATCAAAAACCGCAATATCGGCCGGCAAACTATCCAAAACAGATTCGTAAAAATGTACTTTTTCTTTAAGCTCAGTCAACCCATCCTCAGACCTTTTTGTAGTTTGCAACTCAGCCACGTAAAAGGATGCATCCCCCATCGGACTCCAGGATGATATACTAAAGCTTAAATTCCCTTCAGCTGTTATCACTTCCAATGGGTTAGGATAAGAGCCAACTGAAATTTCCCGTACATCACCTGACTCATAAAATTTCTTCAGCCCTTCTCGGAAATTATCCTCCAGCAAGATGGAATCTGTTATTTTTCTCAAAGCCGCGTTACAATGCACCAAATTGAAACGAAGGTCCAAAAGCGCAACCGGATGGCTTAGTGCATCTAAAAAACTCCCCAATAATATTTGTATATCTTTGGTAATAGCTGCTTCCATCAATTATTTAAACGTCAAATAAAGAAAAAAGGATGCTAAAATCTATATTTTTTTAGCAACTAGATGTTTTCACCCAATATTACAGGCAGTGAAGTATACTTTTCAGTATTTTAAGAAACCGTAATTAAGAGAAAACACCCATGCGATTAAAGTCAAAAGAGTAATACAATCCAATAGATGCTATATATATAATTGATTGTCAATATTATAAAATCAAAAGGCTACATCTCCTAAATGCTATCCCTCAGATTGTGTTTTTAAATTAGACCAGCTCGCCAAGATGATTATCTGAAGCGACAATTCCGATTATAACAACAAGTTCCGGGATTTAATGCTTCACAAATCTGGCAGTTCTTGACATCCCTTTTTCTGACAAATAGCGAACAAAATAAAGACCTGAAGAAAGGTTGCTGACATTTACATCAGCTGTAATCGCCTGAACCTTGTGTACCAATTTTCCCCGTACATCAATAAAGACAAAAAAGCCACCTGCATCCAAATTGTTTCCGCCGATACGAATGATTTCTGATGCCGGATTAGGACCTACCACAATATCATTTTGATTGTCCTCAATCAACCCCGTTCCAGATGACACCGTAAAGTCTATGGAGTCTATGGCACCGGGAACAATACCCGGAGTACATGGTGATGGCTGCCCGCCTGCATCCACTGAAACAAGAAACCGATAGTTTCCAGCAGCCAACGTTCCCAGATAAAAAGTATCAGTATCATAACAGATATAGGTAAGCATGCCGATACAATGAAGGGTTGAGGCTTCATAACGTGTAGTTGCAGTGAAGCCACCCATCTGTGAATTCTCTTCACATGTTCCCGAAGCAAAACCGGCATCGACTAAAACCATCACCTGATCATTAATGGTTGGGGTTGGGGGGACAACTGAAATTTGCTGGATGAACTGAGCACGTACCTGCAAGCCTGTTAACAGGAGCGAAAGAAGAAATATCCTTTTCATGATTCTTTTATTTACATAGATAGACCTTGAATTTTCCACCAGGTTGCCTGCGATATCTAAAAACATATAGACTTGAGCAAAATAATCTTTTAAAAACCGGAAGGCGATCCCAAAAGGAACGGCCTTCCGAAATCCATTTACA
>JBIIHN010000196.1:0-4276 GCA_044235745.1 Bacteroidia bacterium | reverse complement strand
GGAGTCGAAGAACGCCGGCAATATTATGGTTGTCATCAAGCTGATGGTGGTGTTGATGGTCATTGTGGTCGGATTTTTATTTGTGGAGACAGAGAACTGGACTCCTTTTCTGCCGGAAGGCTGGGGTGGAGTGTTTGCGGGAGTGTCAGGTGTGTTCTTTGCATATATCGGTTTTGATGCCATCTCCACCACTGCGGAAGAATGTCACGATCCGCAACGCGATTTGCCGAAGGGGATGTTTAACTCTATCATCATCTGTACCGTGCTGTATGTGCTGATTGCGCTGGTGCTGACAGGTATGGTAAATTACCGGGAACTGGGTGTGGATGATCCCCTGGCATTTGTCTTTGGCAAACGCGGATTGCAGTGGATCAGCGGGGTGATTGCCATCAGTGCAGTGATAGCCATGGCGAGCGTGTTATTGGTTTTTCAACTTGGTCAACCAAGAATATGGATGAGTATGAGCCGGGATGGATTGCTGCCCGCGAAATTTTCGGAAGTGCATCCCCGTTATGGTACACCATCCTTCTCAACGATCGTAACAGGATTCCTCGTAGGGGTGCCAATCCTTTTTACGGATATGGCTACCGTTACCGATCTGTGTTCAATCGGAACCCTTTTTGCTTTTATACTGGTGTGCGGTGGGGTGTTGATGATGCAGAAACATCCGGAGCTTCCCCGAAAATTCAAGGTGCCGTATTTCAACGGAAAGTATCTGATACCGGTTCTTTACCTGCTGGTGATGACATGGCTGGGAATACGTGAGCAGCAATGGGTGCATGATCATGTAAATCCACTGGTGTCGATCGAGTCGCTGCCAAATTTTATTTTCTTCGTGGTGTTTGCAATACTTTCCGTTGCCAGTTTCCTGCGTAACCTATCCGTGATACCCGTGATGGGGATACTCACCTGTCTCTACCTGATGGCTCAGATACATATACATCAATGGATCGGTTTCTCCGTTTGGCTGGTGATCGGATTGATTATCTACTTCTCTTATGGGTATCGTAAAAGTAAACTAGCCGGTTGATTCGGAAGATCAGGTTGCTACCAGCGGCCGGCTAAAAGCTACAGGCTACAGGCTACAGGCTACCGGTACCTATAACTTACAACTTACAACTTACAACGTATAACATACAACTTATAACGATTAACTAAATTTGCCGCAATGATTGCCTTTATCACCGGTGCTACTTCCGGATTCGGACGCGCCATCGCCCTCAAATTTGCCGAACATGGCTGGGATGTCATCATTGCCGGCAGAAGAAAAGATCGGCTCGAAGATCTTCGCCACCTTATACTTGATACCTATGAGGTAAAAGTATATTCGTTATCGTTTGATGTGCGAAACAGGACGGAGGTAGAAGATGAGTTAAATGCCATTCCGCATTTCTGGAAAGAGATAGATGTACTCGTGAACAATGCCGGCCTGGCTGCAGGGTTTTCGACTATACAGGATGGAAATATAGCCGACTGGGAACAGATGATTGATACCAATGTGAAGGGTTTGCTGTACGTAAGCAGGGTGGTGATTCCTTGGATGGTAAACAGAAAGCAAGGTCATATCATCAATATCGGAAGCACGGCCGGAAAAGATGTGTATGCTTATGGGAATGTGTACTGTGCTACAAAATTTGCAGTAGATGCCTTGTCAAAATCAATGCGTATTGATTTGTTACCGCACGGTATAAAGGTGACGTCTGTAAATCCCGGAGCTGCAGAGACTGAGTTTTCATTGGTGCGTTTCAAAGGCGATGCTGAGAAAGCGAAGAATGTTTACAAGGGTTTTCATCCCCTCCAGGCAGAGGATATTGCAGATATAGTTTGGTTTGCCGCCTCCCGTCCGCATCATGTCGGTATCAATGATATTACCGTTACGCCGCTGGCGCAGGCCAATGCTTTGTATATTCATAAATCCGCTGAGTCATGAGGCAAATTTATCTTTTTGTGATTCTGCTGCTGGCATTTTCTTCCTGTGGGACTAAGATGCAGGTTGATACCATTTATCTGAATGGAAAAGTGTACACGGTCGATTCCATGTTTTCCGTTGTTGAGGCTTTCGCGGTGAAGGACGGAAAGATCGTAGCGACCGGCACGTCGGCTGATATGAAAAAATACGAGGCCGGTGAGATCGTCGATTTAGAGGGAAAATTCGTTTATCCCGGCTTCAATGATGCGCATTGTCATTTTTATGGCTATGGCGTTGACCTTAAAAAAACCTGGTTGATCGGAACAACATCCTTTCAGTCTATACTCGATACGTTGGTGAAGTATAAAGACCGTCGGTTCATGGGTTGGGTGTTTGGCAGAGGTTGGGATCAGAATGATTGGGAGGATAAATCCTGGCCCGATCGTACACAACTTGATTCATTGTTTCCGGATGTTCCGGTGTTTCTGATGCGTATTGACGGACATGCCGCGCTGGTGAACGGTAAGGCACTGGCGTTAGCCGGCATTACAAGTGCAACAAGGGTGATCGGGGGAGAGGTGTTTTTGGAAAATGGAGAACCCACCGGACTGCTCATCGATAATGCAGTTGATCTTGTTAAGTCCCGCATTCCCGAGCCGGGCATTCCGCAATTGGAGGAAGCACTGGATCAGGCGCAGAAGAATTGTTTTGCAGTGGGTCTTACTTCCATTACGGACGCAGGGTTGGATGTCAAGACAATTTTGCTGATCGATTCGCTGCAGAAGACCGGAAAACTGAAAATGCGAATCAACGCAATGGCCAGTTATACACCGGGTAACTTCTACTATTATAAAAAGGCCGGTAAGTATAAATCTGAGCGGCTGCAGGTTCGTTCATTCAAACTTTATGCGGACGGAGCTTTAGGTTCCCGCGGTGCTTGCCTTGTGCATGATTATGCAGACTTACCCGGCCATAAGGGGTTCCTGCTGACAACAATCGATTCATTAAAAGACGCAGCCCGCAAGTTGAGTGAAATCGGATTCCAGCTGAATACACATTGTATCGGTGATTCTGCAAACCATGTGTTGTTGCAGATATACAGTGGTGTGCTGGGACAGAAAAACGATAAACGCTGGCGGATAGAACATGCACAGGTCCTTCATCCGGATGATTTTAAAATGTTCGGTGACTATAGTATTCTTCCATCGGTACAACCTACACATGCTACCTCCGATATGTATTGGGCCGACGATCGGTTGGGCAGCGATCGTATCAAATATGCATACGCATATAAGCAGCTGCTTGAGCAGAATGGAATGATTGCAGGAGGCTCTGATTTCCCTGTAGAAGATATTAACCCTTTGTATGGCTTTTATGCAGCAGTTGCGAGAAAGGATAAACAGCAGTATCCGGAGGGTGGATTCAATCCTGAGAATGCCATCACCCGTGAGCAGGCGCTGCGTGCAATGACCATCTGGGCGGCGTATGCGGCGTTTGAAGAAGGTGAAAAGGGATCACTGGAGAAAGGTAAGTTGGCCGACTTCGTTGTGCTCGATAGGGATATAATGACCGAACCTGATTCAGTCTTGTTTGGAATCAGTACCCGTATGACCGTTGTTGGCGGTGAGGTTGTATTTAAAAGCCAATAGTTTGATTCTTCCCGGTGATTCGATTGCGTTCGCAATGGGCTTATGTTAATTGAACTGTTAAGCAGTTGCTGGTTTGTAATCCTTTTGATTGGTCAGGTTTTTATATTTTTGAGAAATGAGCACCGGTCTGATTCTGATTATTCTCTGTTCCCTGATCCTCATCGGGTATCTGTTGGATATTTTTGCGAAATTCCTGAGGATTCCATCAGTTCTGCTATTGATCGGACTGGGTGTCCTTCTGAAAGTTTTGGCCGGATACCTGAACATTGCGACCATTGATTTTATGCGGGTGATTCCAACGATCGGAACATTGGGGTTAATTTTAATCGTGTTTGAAGGTGGATTGGAGTTGGAATTTAAAAAGGAAAAGAGCAGCATTGTCCGTAATGCATTTTTGTTGTCACTCATCATTCTGATTATGACAGCGCTTGGTATTGCCGCTGTATTTATGCACTTTACCAATGCTTCTTTTTATGTCAGCCTGGTGAATGCGATTCCTTACAGTGTGATCAGTTCCGCTATTGCCATCCCATCCGCAAAAAATCTTTCCGGTTCTTCCAGGGAGTTTATCACATTTGAGAGTTCATTCAGTGATATCTTCGGCATCGTTTTTTTTAACTATGCCTTGCAGTATTCTGCTATCAGTATGGCTGTTGTTGCTGGCTTGTTAGGTGAATTAACCCTGGTAACCCTTCTCTCAATAGTATTCTGCCTGCTG